>CAIWUD010000001.1 GCA_903915775.1 uncultured Chloroflexota bacterium
GGAGTTTTTTTGTGGAGGGCGTTGCCCTCCACACCTCCCCCCACAACGAGGGATGGTTCGGTTGCGGCTGCGCCGCTGGCGCTCCCAGGGCTGGGTTGGCGTGGTTTGTGGAGGGGCGTGCCGGGCAGGCCCACCCAGCGAGGTGGGCTCTTGTTCTATAATGTGTTCAGCTTGTCGTCGCCGATCCCCACCTCTGAATATACCTATGCAGCAGCGTATCCTGGTCTTTGCCATCACGATTGCACTCACAGCACTCATACCGCGGCTGATTGGTCTGGCCGATTTTCTCACCACTGATGAGGCGTACACCTGGATCAGAGCTACTGAGCGCTTCGTTGGTGCGCTGGCCGCTGGTCGTTGGGCAGAAACCCATCAGATTGGCCATCCCGGGGTTACGCTGATGTGGCTCGGAGCCTTAGGGCTCCAATTGGAGCGTTGGGCCCTGGGGATGGGCTGGATCGGCCCGTCGAACCAACTGGCGCTCCTCTCCTGGATGCGTATTGGACCGGTGTTGGCCCACGCTCTACTGATCAGCTCTGCCTACCTCCTGCTCCAACGCCTGACGCGCCCCACAGTTGCCTTTACCGCAGCACTCCTCTGGGCCACTTCGCCTTTTCTGGTTGCTCACGGTCGGCTGTTGCACCTCGATGCGCTGCTCGCCGAGTTCTGCACACTCGCTCTACTCACGACCATCCGTGCATGTTACGCAGAGCGACCACGCCCCTGGCTAATGGCAGCCGGTGGTTTTACCAGCCTGGCCCTACTGACGAAGGGGCCCGCTCTCATCCTCCTACCCTTCCTCGGGCTGCTGCTCTTCTTCCTGCCCGGACCTGGCCGCCCAAACGGTTGGCAGCCGATGGCCTTGCTACGCCGACTCGGCTGGGCCCTGCCCCACTACCTGCTCCTCCTGGCCGTAGCCAGCGGAGTGAGCCTACTCATCTGGCCGGTTACCTGGGCTGCACCCGAACTGGGTATCCGAAGCTATTTGGGGGAGATTATCAACAACGGTGGGCGGCCCAATGGTGATGGCCAGTTCTTTCTCGGGAGCAGTAACCCCGATCCAGGCCCCCTCTTCTACCCAATTGCTGGCCTCTACCGCCTGACCCCCTTTGAACTACTCGGTCTGCTGGGGCTACCACTGCTGGCATGGCGCGCGCTCCGTCTCTGTAGCCTCAACCCGCAGCTGCGGCGTGAACAGGTCACGCTACTGGCACTAGCGGCTTTTGTGCTCTTCTGGTCGCTGGTGATGACCGCGGGAGCAAAGAAGTTCGACCGCTACATCCTGCCCACCTGGCCTGCCCTGCTGACCCTCAGTGCCGCTGGGATGGCCGCTGGATGGGCATGGCTAAAGGAGCGTCGGCCTGCCTTTAGGCCGCTCCTGCCACTGGTTGCCCTCGTGAGCATGCAGGGTGCTTCGCTGGCCTGGTACCACCCCTACCATCTCAGCTACTTTAACCCGCTACTTGGGGGAGGGGCAGTGGCACAACGCCTCTTCCTGATCGGATGGGGCGAGGGGATGGAGCAGGTGGGTGCATGGTTGCGTGCGCGCCCTGATATCGGCCATGGCCAGATCATCTCCGCACTACCGCCGACGCTCCAACCATTCGTACCGGTACCGGTGCAGGAGATCCGGGCGCTTGATACGGCCAACGCGAACTACGCCGTGGTCTATCTGGAGTCGATCCAGCGTGCCGATGCGCCAGCGATCTACGCACGCATCCAGCAGACCATTCCACTCTACACACTCCGTATCCATGGGATTGAGTATGCGCACGTGTACCAACTCCCACGCCCCTTCACCACCCCAGTTGACGCTGAGTTTAGTGCGGCGCTACGGCTACGTGGCTTTAGTACGCGCCAGGAACCTGGGAAGCTCGTCGTGACCCCTTCCTGGGATGTGCGAGCGACCCTACCCGGTGATCACTTCATCTTCCTCCATCTCTACAACCAGGATGGTCTGCGCATTGCCCAGGTTGATCTGCCACCGGGGGGTGCGAGTCTGCCGCCAACCAGCCAGTGGCAGCCAGGCGAGCAGGTGAGCGTCCCTATTCCCCTCGATCTACCGGCTGATCTCCCCCCAGGTCGTTACACCCTCACCCTCGGCCTCTACGATCCGGTGAGTGGCCTCCGGACGCCGCTCAGCGCTGGTCCTGTTGCCGATGCGGCATGGGCTGGTACTGATGCCGCGCTACTCGGCACGATCGAACTCACCAGATAGGGCGGGGGGCAGTGTACACCGGCTAAGGCATGTTTCAAACCAGCTTGACACGCTTCCGGGAGGTGTGGAGGGCTTCGCCCTCCACAAAAACAACCAACCCAGCCCTGGTGCCGCCAGAGGGTCAAGCCGGCGCAGCCGAAACTGAAGCATGCCTAAGTTGGAGTGTTTCGGCAGATCAACTACTGCCACTCCATCCAGAGGTTCCGGAAGGAGGCAACAGGGTCGCGCCAGTAGCGTTCGGGGTCGAGAGCGAGTAGGGGGACGCCCAGGGGATCGGGTAGTTGCTGAGCCCGTAGCCGCGCTCCAAAGCTGCGCACTGCCGCTGCAGCGGGCTTCTCCCGCCCATCGGCGGTCACAATGCCGCTGGTACGGGCCCACCAAGAGCGATCGGCGGGGGGGAGGCGCCAGAACTCGGGGGCGAGATCGGCGTAGCGGGTCAGCCAGAGGGCTGCGGCCCCCTCGCGTTGAAAGGTAGCAAGAGCCTGCTCCACCA
>CAIWUD010000002.1 GCA_903915775.1 uncultured Chloroflexota bacterium
CTTCAACCTGATCATCTCCAACACCCAGAAGATCATCCTCAAGCGCCAGCACGCAGAGAAGAGCCCCATCGAAAAGCTGATGCAGAGCAGCAAGCCCAGCTACGCGAGTGGGTCGGTCTACGCAGAGTTCAGCGACCTCTATGGTAGCGACGAACTGGAGAGCGAGGATGATCTCGCCACCAACCAGCGCTTCGAGAAGCTGCGCCGCCTGGAACAGCTTGGTATCTACGTAGACGAGGCCCACCACGCCTTCGGTGCTCAACTCGCCAGAGACATGGGTATTCAGCAGTCACCAACCAGCCTGCGTGTCACCATCGACGCTTTAGCTACAAGCCTGAAGGCGTCGGGGACACGCGTAGTCGCCTGCTACAACTACACCGGTACCCCCTACGTCCAGAACCAGATCCTGCCCGAGGTCGTCTACACCTTTGGGCTTCAGGAAGCGATTAACAAGGGCTTCTTGAAGCGCGTACGAACGCACGGCTACACCAACCCGCGGACGACCGAGTTTGTCCGCATCGCCATTGGCGACTTCCTGAAGCAGCACAACCTCGACGATCGCCATGAGGGGCTGCGCCCCAAGATGGCCTTCTTTGCAGCGACCATCGAAGAGCTGCAGAACGAACTGCGACCGGCAGTGGAGGCAGCACTGGCCCAGCATGGCATCCCTACCAGCGCGATCCTCGTCAACGTCGGTGACGACAAGCTCACCTCAAACGACGACATCCGCGAATTCAACCGCCTCGACACCCCAGAGTCGACAAAGCAGTTCATCTTGCTCGTCAACAAAGGGCGTGAGGGCTGGAACTGTCGCTCGCTCTTCGCCGTAGCGCTCTACCGCAAGCCCAAGTCGAAGATCTTCGTGCTCCAGGCCACGATGCGCTGCCTACGCGCTATCGGCGCAGCCCAGAATACCGGCCACATCTACCTCAGCGAGGAGAACGTCCAGATCCTCGACGACGAGCTGCAGCAGAACTTCCGCGTCTCCATCGGCGAGATCGAACAGGGCGGGAGTGCAAGCCAGAAGCTCTATACTCATGTCAAAGAGCCCGTGGAGAAGATCAAGCTCAAACGGGTACGTCGGCTCTACAGCGTGCGGGAGAAGCGACCACCAACTGACTTCAGCCTGAACCTAGCCAGCGCTACCACCGACGGCTACCGGCTTATCCATAGCGAGCGTGAGGGCCTGAGCGACTACAAGCAGGCCACCAAAACCGAGGATCTCTCGGATCTGCGGGAGCGGCGCACCTTCAGCACCATGACCCTCGTCGCCGAGATCGCACGCTACCTGAACAAGCCCTGCCTGGAGGTAGAGGAGCTCCTGGAGCGCAGTAGTGAGGGCATGGACGAACTGCTCAGGCGGGTCAACCAGTTCAACGAACTGCTCTACGACTGGGTCGTCCCACGGCTCTTCGACCTACTCTACACCATCGACCCGTTCGAGCGCTCAGACGACTACGAAGTTGATCTGGTGAAGATGCCTGACACCGGCTACTACGAGGTGAGCGGACAGCCCCACCTGATCGTCCGCGAAGGCGATGCAGGCAGTGATGCGACCAAGAGCTTCCACCTCGACACCTACTGCTTCGACTCCATCCCTGAGCGCGACCTCTTCTGGAGGCTGATCCGCGACGGACGGGTAGCCAAGCTCTTCTTCACCGGGATGCTCACCCACGGTCAGTCGGACTTCTTCGTCCAGTACATCGATCCGGACTCCCACACCATCCGCAGCTACTATCCAGACTTCCTCCTCCAGGACAACAACGGTACGTTCACCATCGTCGAAGTCAAAGGCGACAACCAGATCGACGCCCCAGTAGTACGCGCCAAACAGACCTACGCCCAGCAGCTTGCCGGTGCTAGTGGCATGAGCTATCGCATCATCAAGGGCAGCGACGCCAGCGCGGGCCGTGTGGAACTCGTGCTCGGCTCAGCTATGGAAGCGGCCAAGCAGTATGGACTGGGGGTATTATAAACGTTTACAAGAAACAGCGCGTTATCTTGCGTTACCTTGCGTTTTATAGTACATTTGTGCGATGAAGCTGAGCGACTACGCAAAAAAGGTTGGGGTTCGCTACGAGACCGCATGGCGTTGGTTTCAGGCCGGTACGATCCGTGGACACCAACTGCCTACGGGTACGATCAGTATCACCGAGGACGAACCGACCGCCAGTACGACC
>CAIWUD010000003.1 GCA_903915775.1 uncultured Chloroflexota bacterium
CGTCCGACGGGAGGCGTGGAGGGCGCAGCCCTCCGCAACAAAACCCAACCCAACCCTGGGTCCGTCCGACGGGAGGCGTGGAGGGCGCAGCCCTCCGCAACAAAACCTCAACCCAACCCCGGGTCCGCCAAAAGATCATCATTGAAGCATGCCTAAGATGCTATAATCGCCAGAGAGCATGTTGCACCAGCGTGACCATCCGCTGGGAAGGTGTGGAGGGCGCAGCCCTCTACAAAAAAACCGTAACCCAACCTTGGCCCCACCAGGAGAAACGTGAACCGTTACCAACCGTAGATCCAAGATCGACTAGACGACAAAGGAGCCCTACCAATGACAGCAGAGATCACGACAGAGGAACTACAGAACGATCACGACTACATTCTACCGGTCTATGTGAAGCCAGATTTCGTGATCGAGCGTGGTGAGGGTGCCTACCTCTTCGATACGAAGGGACGACGCTACCTCGACTACACCAGCGGGATCGCAGTCAACGCACTCGGCTATGGCGACCCCGAGGTCAGCCAGGTGATTGCCGAGCAGGCCACGAAGCTGATCCACATCTCAAACCTCTACCACAACGGACCGGCTGGCACCCTTGCACGTTTGCTCATTGAGCGTAGCCCGGCCTTCGCCAAGGTCTTCTTTAGCAATAGTGGCGCAGAAGCGATCGAGGGTGCACTAAAGTTCGCACGTCGCTATGCCCGAGACCACTTCGGTGAAGGCAAGACGAACATCATCGCCTTTGACGGCTCATTCCACGGGCGCACCATGGGTGCGGTCGCGGTGACTGCACGTGAAAAGTACCGCGATCCGTTCATGCCGGTGATGCCTGGTGTTCGTTTTGCCGGCTACAACGACATTGCATCACTTGAGGTGGCTATGGCCGATGATGTCTGTGCCATCCTGATCGAGCCCATACAGGGTGAGGGTGGTCTGCGCACTGCCGACACGGCCTTCCTCAAGGCGGCCCGTGATCTCTGTGATCGTTACGGGGCACTGCTCATCTTCGATGAGATTCAGTGTGGTATGGGTCGCACCGGCAGCTTCTGGGCTCACGAGACCTCGGGGGTCGCTCCTGATATCCTGACCGTCGCCAAACCGCTGGCCGGTGGCCTCCCTATTGGCGCCATCCTGATGAGCCAGGCCGTGGCCGACACCATCCACGCGGGTGATCACGGGACAACGTTCGGTGGCAATCCACTCGTCACCGCCGTCGGAAGCGTTGTCGTACGGCGTATCGGTGACCCAGCCTTCCTCAGCCACGTACGTGAAGTCGCCGACTACCTCGACGAGTCGCTCCAGGATCTCGCTGCTACGCACCCCGGACGGATCCTTGAGCTCCGTGGACGTGGCCTCATGCGCGGGATCCGCGTGAATGGTTCAGCCGCGGCAGTACGTGAGGCTGCCCTGGAACATGGCCTCCTCGTGGTAACGGCTGGTGAGGATGTCCTACGCCTCCTTCCACCCCTGATCATTGAGCAGCAGCAGGTTGATGAGGCGATCGCCATCCTCCAGCGCGCACTGGGTGTGCTCGCTTGACCGTCTGATTGAGAGAAAGGAGAGACCATTGGCAGTCGTTGCACTGATCGGCGCCCAGTGGGGTGATGAAGGAAAAGGCCATCTGGTGGATCTGCTCGCCGATCGGGCGCGCCTCGTCGTACGCTATGGCGGTGGGAACAACGCTGGCCATACCGTTGTCAACCACCTCGGCACCTTTAAGCTCCACCTGATCCCCTCGGGTATCTTCGACGCAGATACGATCAACGTGATCGGCCCAGGGGTAGTTATCAACCCCGAGGCGCTTATCAATGAACTCAACACCCTGAAGACGAGTGGGATTGCTACGGGTCGTCTCTTCATCAGCGATCGCGCCCACGTGATCATGCCCTACCACATCATGCTCGATCAGCTCCAGGAGAGCTCCCTGGGTGAGGGGAAGATCGGCACGACCGGACGGGGGATCGGGCCAGCCTACGCCGACAAGATGAGCCGGATCGGCATTCGTATGGCTGACCTGCTCCATGAAGAGACGCTCCAGAGCCGACTGAGCGCCGTGCTTGAGGAGAAGAATCGCATCCTGACCCGCCTCTACAACGCCAAGCCCATCTCGCTCCACGATACCTACCTGCGCTACCTGGGCTTTGGACGGCAGCTAGCGGCTCATATTACGAACGTCCATCCACTCATTATCCGGGCACTCGAGCAGGAGCAGCCAGTGCTCCTGGAGGGTGCCCAGGGCGTACTACTCGACATCGACCACGGAACCTACCCCTACGTCACGTCGTCACCACCAGGCGTTGCCGGTGCCTGCCAGGGCTCTGGTATTGCCCCCTCACGCCTCACTAGCATCGTGGGGGTCTTCAAAGCCTATACCACCCGTGTCGGTGAGGGTCCCTTCCCCACCGAAATCGACGGCCCTGAGGCAGCAATTCTGCGCCAGATCGGCACACCGTGGGCCGAGGTCGGCACGACCACCGGACGTCTACGCCGTGTTGGCTGGTTTGACGCCGTTATGGCACGCTATGCCGCACAGATCAACGGTATTGATCGACTGGCAATCACCAAACTCGATGTCCTGGATACCATGCCGATGATCCGCGTGTGTACCGGTTATCAGCTCGATGGGATCCACCTGGACTACCCCCCCACCACCACCAGCGACTTCTACCGGGTGAAACCGATCTACGAAGCGTTACCGGGCTGGATGAGCTCAACAACCTCCGTGCGCCGATTTCAAGATCTGCCACGGCAGGCTCAAGCCTACATCGATCGCCTCGGTCAACTCGTCGGAGCCGAGGTGGGCATTATCTCGGTCGGTCCTGCACGCGATCAGACCATCATGGTTCAAGACCCATTCGCCATCTAAATAGCCAGCGTGATGAGCGTACGGGCGGTGCGGAGGGCAACCCCCCGTGGTTGTCCTACCGTTGGCTTACCCCGATCGTGAACAGGTACTAACCATGAAACGTTTGACACACCCCCACACCTCTGCTATAATCGCCCAAGATTAGGGCGGTCATCCCGCTCTCTTTTCATGTTGACTTAGGAGATTGCTACGTGTACGCAATAATTCGCGATCGCGGGATGCAGTACCGTGTTGAGCAGGGTCAGGTCCTGACCATTGATTTGATCGAGTCTGCCGAGACTGGCAGTCAGATTGAACTTGGTGAAGTACTGCTCATAGGTGACGGTGAGACGGTAAAGGTTGGTACACCGCTCGTACGTGGCGCCATGGTACGTGCAGAGGTGGTAAGCGAGCAGAAGGGCGAAAAGATCATCGTCTTCCGCTACCGCAACAAGAAGCGCTACCGTCGGCGCACGGGTCACCGCCAGCGCTATACCCAGATCAAAATCAACGAGATTATCGCTTGATGCGCTAGGGAGAGACACGATGGCACATAAAAAGGGCGTTGGAAGTTCACGCAACGGTCGTGACAGCAATCCAAAGATGCGCGGCGTAAAGGCCTATGGTGGCGAGCGTGTCGTCCCAGGGAACATTATCGTTCGCCAGACGGGCACGAAGATTAAGCCGGGCAAGAATGTCGGTCTGGGCCGTGACTACACGATCTACGCCATGGTAGAGGGTGTCGTCAAATTTCAGCCCTACTCACGTACACAGAAGATGGTGAGTGTCATCCCGTTGGCACAACCTGCCATCGCGGCTGATTAGGTCTACATGTTCCATCGAAGGAGTTCATCCGTGAAGCAGGGCATCCACCCGAAGTACCATGACCAGGGTATCGTCTGCACCACGTGCGGTACACGCTGGCAGATTGGTACCACGCGCAACAATCTGCGCGTCGAGATCTGTGCGAACTGCCACCCCTTCTATACAGGGGAGCAGCGCATTGTTGATACCGCCGGCCAGGTCGATCGTTTCATGAAGCGTCTGAGCGCTTCACAGGATCGTCAGGCCGCCATCGAGCGTCAGCGCGGCACCAAGAACCAGCCCGCGCCGAAGAAGAGTCTCCTCAAAGAGATCTACGGCGACGACGCGTAGGGGACGTTTCAGTCTCGGCTGCGCCAACCTGACGGTCTGATGGCGACAGGGATGAGTTGGTTTCGTTGTGGAGAGCTTCGTCCTCTACACCTTCTGTGCGTTGATCCAGCCGAGCGGTGAGTATAATCAACGGGGAGAGCCTAGCTCTCCCCGCTCTGATCTTCTGTGCCAACTAACTGGCTGGGCATCTACAGCACAAACGAGAACCCAACCATTCCCGCAAAGAGCAGTACGCTGATCAGAGCGATGAGGCGCATGTCGCGACGTACATCGGCATAGTCACGGGAGTAGTCCGGCGGTTCCACGTGGCGCTGCTGCGATGCACCCGGTGTCGGACGACGCTGGCCAGCCCCGGGAGTACGTATCGGCTTGCGGCGCTGGCTGCGCGATGGGTTTGACATGACCTCGGCCCCTTTCTGATCTACTCGGTAGCGATCTGCTAGGCTAATTATAGCAGCCCTAGGGATCTTGTGCACAACAGCCGCCCTTCGTACCTGTTCACAATCGGCGTAGCCAGCGACAGGGCAACCGCGGGGGGTTGCCCATACGGGGGGCACCATGAGGGCAAGACGCCCTCGCGCCGGGAGAGGTGTGAACAGTTACCGCCCTTCATACATCCCGTAAGTCAACGTGACCGTTTGCTACCAGTAGAGGTACGGTGACCGATGGCTCCAGATGGAGAGCTTATACAATCTGGCAGGAGCAACTATGCGTAACCTCCTCATCACCGGTGGGGCCGGCTTTATCGGCGCCAACTTTGTCCACCACATGCTCGAGCGCTACACCGACTACCAGATCGTCGTCTTCGATAAGCTGACCTACGCTGGTCGGCGCGAGAACCTGGCACGCTGGGAAGAGGATCCCCGTTTTACCTTTGTGCAGGGCGATATCTGCGACATGGCCGCAGTGCGCGCAGCAGTGAAGGCGCACGCGATCGATACGATCGTAAATTTCGCCGCCGAGACCCACGTCGATCGCTCGATCCTGGCACCCGACGCAGTGATCACGACGAATGTCAATGGCACCTGGACGCTCCTTGAAGTGGCACGCTCCATGCAACTGGAGCGCTTCCACCAGATCAGTACAGACGAGGTCTACGGGGCTATTCCCGCACCACAACGGTCACGGGAGGGCGATCCCCTTGAGCCTCGCAGCCCCTATTCGGCAAGTAAGGCTGGTGCTGAGCATCTGGTCTACGCCTACTTCATCACCTACGGCTTGCCAGTCACCGTCACCCGTGGCTCAAACAATATCGGTCCGTTTCACTACCCCGAGAAGGCCGTACCACTCTTTACCACTAACGCACTCGATAACCAGCCCCTTCCCGTCTATGGCGATGGGCTCCAAGTTCGCGACTACCAGTTTGTGCGCGATCACTGTGAGGCGATCGATCTGGTGCTCCAGAAGGGTCAACTCGGCGAGATCTACAATGTCGGTACGGAGGTCGAAACCGCTAACATCGACATGGCGCACAAGATTCTCGACATCCTCGACAAGCCCTACAGCCTGATCACCCATGTTGCCGATCGTGCCGGGCACGATCGACGCTACGCCCTCGACTGTTCCAAGTTACGCGCCCTGGGTTGGCGCTCACGCCACACCTTTGATGCAGCACTAGAGCAGACCGTGCGCTGGTTCGTTGAGCATGAGGCGTGGTGGCGTCCGATCAAATCTGGCGAGTATTTAGAGTATTACAAGCGACAGTACCACGATCGAACGTAGGGCATGGTCGGTTCGCGGGGGAGAGCGTTTCGTGGCGGACGTAGCCCGCCACACCGGAGATAGGAGATGCGCGGCGATGACCCGACCGAGTACCGGTGGACGTATTGAGGTAATCTGCGGCTGTATGTACAGTGGGAAGACGGAGGAGCTCATCCGGCGTATGCGCCAGGTGATGATTGCTCGCCAATCGTGTCGTATCTTCACCCCACGTATGGATACCCGCTATAGCGTAGGCCATATCGCGAGCCACACCGGTGCCAAACTTGAAGCAGAGCCGGTGAATAGCATGCAGGAGATCATCAGGAAGAGCGATGACGTGCACGTCATCGCTATTGATGAGCTCCACTTCCTGGAGGATGATCCGACAGCCGTGCTGATCGGCTGCCAGAGCCTTGCCGACCGGGGGTTGCGGGTCATCATCGCTGGCCTCGACCAGAACTACCGCGCCGAGCCTTTTCCTGGAATGATGCAACTCATGGCCGTGGCGGAGCAGGTCGATAAGCTCTATGCCATCTGTGTGCACTGTGGTGCATACGCCACCCGCTCGCAGCGCCTGATCAACGGCTCCCCTGCCCCTGCCGATGCAGCAACGCTGCTCGTCGGAGGGCTCGAGCTCTACGAGGCGCGCTGCCGCTCCTGTTATGAGCCTGCCCGCTAGGGCTTTGGTTCAGCTTCGGCTACGCCGATGGTGCTGGCTGGCGCCACCAGGGCTAAGGTGGGGTTTTCTGTGGAGGGCGAAGCCCTCTGTAGCTCCCCGGATGCAATCTCTCTCCCCCCCAGCGTGGGGAGGTCGAGGGGGGGGTGGGAGGGACTCCGCCCTCCACACCCCCCCCAGATGCTACACAGGGCGATCAGGCCATTCCCAGCTTACGCTTCAGTTCGGCCATCTCGGCGTCGACCTCGGTCTGCTTCTCAAGGTCGCTGAAGCGCGCCTCGAGGGAGCCCTGCTGGAGACGAGCCATCGCCTCTGCCTGGTTGAGGCGGTCGTCTACCCGCTCCTCCAACTGATCGAGCTTGTCGAGCGAGGAGATCTGGCCCATACGCTGAGCCGTGCGCTGCAGTGCCTCCTGCGTCTGGGCGCGATTCTTCTTGGCAATGATCAGCTCTTTCTTGGCCTTCACCTCAGCAATACGCGTCTCGAGCTGAACGAGCGCCTCCTGCATCGCGTTGACCTGCTCCTCCTGCGCCTGCTCCTGCTGCTGATACTGCTCAGCAAGCTTCTGCGACTGAACTTTGCGCGACAGTGCAGCCTTCGCCAGTTCCTCATCCCCGGCTCGTAGCGCAGCCTCAGCCTTGGACTGCCACTGGGTAACCTCGCCAACCGAAGCAACCCGTCGCTGCTCAAGCTTCGTCTCATCGGCCATGGCGGAGGCAACACCCGTACGTACCTCGTAGAGCTCATTCGTGAGCTGACGAAGGTACTCGTTCGCCATCTTCTCGGGATCTTCTGCTTTGTCAAGCATTGCGTTCACGTTGGCACTGATGAGATCCGAAATGCGACCCAAGAGTGATGTCATGCCCTTACTCCCTACTGCTTGAGACCACGGCTGAGAGGGGAGCTCTGTCCATACCTCCCACCCGCGGCAATTTAAACCCCAACCCAAGTATACTATAGTTGGAACGCCCATGCAGCCTACAATGGTCGGCGCGAAGGAACACCCACCGGTCGTGGATAGCGCATACTGGTTGGTGCCACCTTGCCAATCACGACGAGAGCACGTGGTTCGACTCCAGGAAGTTCGACGGGATGGATTGTCAGCAGTTCACCACCCAGGGCAGTCAGCGCAGGGGCTGCGGCTGCGGCTTCTGCATGGGCAGTAGACCCTTTTGGCGCGAGGAGCCGCCCACCAAGCTGGAGCAGTGGCAAGCCATATTCGGCGAGCACCCGGAGATCAGCTACTGCCCGTGCCGTTACCACTGTATAGCGCTCACGTTCGTTGGGATCACGACCGATAGTTTCAGCACGTGTCGTCAGCGCCCGTACACCCGTAAGCCGTAGTTGGGCGATCAGGTGGTGCAGAAACGCTGTCTTTTTGCCGACAGACTCAACGAGGAGCAGTTCAAGCTCTGGGCAGAGAATCTTCAGGGGAAGGCCCGGGAAACCGGCACCGCTCCCAAGATCAATGAGTGAGTGTGGTTGCGGGCCCCAGTAGCGAGCAAGGAGGAGCGAGTCGAGAAAGTGGCGTACGTAGATAGCCTGGCGATCGGTGATCGCGGTCAGATTCGTCTGCTCATTCCAGCGTACCAACTCAGCGGCATAGAGCGCAAACTGCTCGAGTTGCGTTGCACTGAGGGTAAAGCCCCAAGCAGCACTACGACGCACCAGGAGATCCTCGGCCTGATTATTCATTGGGGCGGCTCGCGATAGTGGTAGAGTTGGTGCGTAAGAATGAATTGGCGCACCGCTTCGGGAAGTTGGTAGCGCACGGGTAGTCCTTCAGAGAGACGGCGACGAAGATCACTACTCGAAATCTCCAGACGTGGGCCATGGATCAGGGTGGCACGCCCCGCCAGGGCTGGCAGCGTTGCCTGCAACGCCGTCAGATCGCACTGGTGACCAGGCCGAGCGACAATGGCCAGGCGGGTCAATGCCAGGATCTGCTCAATACGGTGCCAGCGGGGTAGATCCTGAGCTGCATCGGCGCCGAGAATAAACCAGAGCTCCACCTCGGTGCCGAAGCGTTCACGCAGATGGATGAGGGTGTCGATCGTATAGGATGGGGGGGGGCGGCGGAGCTCAAGATCATCGACCCTGAAGGCAGGGTTATCCGTACAGGCCAAGCGCACCATCGCCAGACGCTGCTCTGATAGTTCAGGAACACGGCCCTTGAGTGGTTGATGTGCTGCCGGGATAAAGATCACCTGGCTCAGGCCAAGGGCGACACGAGCCTCTTCGGCAATAGCGAGATGACCAAAGTGAATCGGGTCGAACGTACCGCCAAAGACTCCGATCTGCTCCCGCTTCACCACACATACCCCCTAGGTCACAGGCGGATCGAGTTCACTCGCATCCTGGAAGAGGTGCCAGATAATCCAGGCGAGATCTTGCTGATCTTCAGCGGTGAGATCATCGATGTAGGGATAGATCAACTGGTAGATATCAGCACGCGGCAAGAGGTAGACCCGTGGACCGAGACTGGTATGAATTTGGAGGGCTAAGAGATCGGCAAGTTCACGGAGATCGCGTTCTGGAAGCCGCCGATCACTACTGAAACGGTATCCCTGCATGGCATCAGGCTCAGCATGTTGCAACTTCGGCTGTATCGATGGCACAGCCTGGTCTTCCTAAGGTTGAGTTAGGGTCCCCTGTGGCGGGCCACACTCTCCACCCCTCACACACGATCGTCACCCCAGACGAGAACCTAGGCGCTATCACGAGCGACGAAGGTTGAGGCGACGTGTACTAGCATCATGCGGTTCGCCATACACCTCAACGTCCTCTGGAGCATCTGCAACAACAAGCGGCCCGTGGGCAGCGGGTTGCTTCTCATGCCGCGCGGATTGGGGGGCGGGCAACGAATTATCCGTCAGGCTGGCACTGATATAGTCGAGGTAGTCACGAATATCATCATTATCATCAAGGCTTGAGAAGGGGATAGTCGCCCCACTCACGGTCTTGACACTCGTACCGATATCACGAAGGGTCTGATCGATCCCGTGCACCAGGCCGGTCATCACCTCGGCAAGCTCCTGCCGCTCCTGTACCGTCAGGTTGGCAAAGCCGACCAGGGCTTTCTCCTGGGCACGCAGCAGGGTAGCGCGCAGGATCGCGATGTCGGCCTGGGTCTGGAGCTCATAGCGGCGCACGAGATGAGCCTGGCGCACCTGTTCGACGAGCTCTTCGCTCGTGACCGGTGTCCAGAGGAGGGCTGGGATCAGGATGAAGCCAATAATGCCAATGACCACCTGCTGCAAAATTAGCCCGGTGCTGGCAACAGTTGGCTGCGAAGCCCACCAGGAGTATTGAATTTCGAACGAGTAGTAGAGTAGGTAGAGGGCCGCACCAATAATGACCGCGTAACCCCAGGTACGTGCATTGATCTTCTGGAGCAGCATCCCCCCTGGCGACCAGGGAATGAGGAACGAGGTCAGTGATGGAGGGGCTAGGACGAGGATGGCCGTAAACGCCACGGCAACGATCTGATTCTCAGTCAATTGGCTCTGGACACCCCACCAGTAGACGGCGGATCCAACCATAGCAATGATCGCCAGGATGGCCAGCAGCGACTTCGCGCTAAATTGCCAACCGCCGCGGTGGCGCTGCCCACGAACCATTTCCAAATACCTACTGCTCACGTTCGTTCCTCGGGGATGTTTCAGAACTAGCTCTGCCTGCTTGCCAGTCTGCCGCCGCTACCCGCGGCGAGGGTTCAGGGATCATTAGCCTTGCTGGGAGCAAGTCCGGGGCGAGAGCATCACCCACCACCAAGTTTTCGGGATAGACACTCAGTTCGGGCGCACCTCAGCAGTAGAGACTACGTAGGTCTCGATCCAGTCCTTATAGCCAGCAGCCTCGATCCTTTTGATGAGCACCGGTGAGAGTGCCGTAAGCCCATACGATTGGTTGACCTGGTAGGGTACTTCGTACGCGAGCTGCTGCTGATCCTTGAGCGTAAACGTTGCCTGTACGAGAAACGCACCGCTGATCCGCCCCAGGATCACCGCCTGCTGATTGATAGGGTCGAACCACCAGAGATCACTACCC
>CAIWUD010000004.1 GCA_903915775.1 uncultured Chloroflexota bacterium
GTCTGGAGAATGCGACGTACCCGCGGTACGCTGTCGAAGAACTCGAGGGCGGTCTGTACATCCATCTCGAGCACATCGGCGATCGACTTGCCCTTGTAGCGCACCTGCAGCGTCTCGCGGTTGTAGCGCTTCCCTTTGCACTCGTTACAGCGCACCCAGACATCAGCGAGGAACTGCATGTCGATCTTGATCTCGCCATTCCCCTCACAGGTCTCGCAACGGCCACCCTTGACGTTGAAGCTGAAGCGTCCAGCCTCATAGCCGCGCAGCTTTGCCTCAGGGGTAGTGGCGAAGAGCTCACGGAGCAGGTCGAAGAGCTTCACGTAGGTGGCAGGGTTCGAGCGTGGTGTGCGTCCGATCGGCTGCTGGTCAATATCGATGACCTTGTCGAGGTACTCAAGGCCATGGAGCACACGGTAGGGGCCAGGTCGAAGTTGAGCGCTGTTCAGCTGGTTTGCGAGAGCTGGGTAGAGGGTTTCGGTGATGAGCGAGGACTTTCCCGAGCCACTCACCCCGGTAACGGCAATGAATGTGCCGAGGGGGAAGCGTGCAGTGACGTCGCGCAGGTTGTTGAGCGTCGCACCCTCCAGGACTAACCAGGCCTCCTGGTCGCTGCTCTGCTCACGAACCGTCCCGTTGCGCCGACCGCCGCGCCGCGGCGGGAGTGTAGCCGCGATCTGGTTGCTTCGTTCGCCGATGCTACGTACCAGTAACGGCTTGCGCCGCCGTTCAGGGATGGCGATAGTCAACTTCCCACTGAGGTAGTGCCCAGTGAGTGAGTTGGGGTGGGCAGCAACAGCCGCGGGCGAGCCGTAGGCTACCACCTCGCCACCCTTGACGCCGGCACCAGGGCCAAAATCGACGATCCAGTCAGCCGCCTGCATCGTATCGAGGTCATGCTCCACGACTACGAGGGTATTACCCAGATCGCGCAGGCGCAGCAGGGAGTCGAGGAGCTTACGGTTGTCGCGCTGGTGCAGACCAATACTTGGCTCATCCAGGATGTACATGACCCCGACGAGCCCCGAGCCGATCTGTGAGGCGAGACGAATCCGCTGTGCCTCACCGCCCGAGAGCGTTGGTGCAGGACGGTCGAGGCTGAGGTAGTGGAGTCCAACGTTGAGCAGAAAACCGAGGCGTGCCTGGATCTCCTTCAGGACATCATCGACAATCGCGTGCTGGTACCCACTCAGGGCGGGAGTGTTCCCCTCATCAGCCTGGGCAATGGCACTGAAGAACGCGTATGCCTCGGTAATATTCCGTCGACAGACGGTACGCATCGTCTCCCCTGCCACTCGCACCGCCAGACTCTCGGGGCGCAGACGTGCACCCTCACAGTCAGGGCAGGGCTGCTCGCTCATGAACTGAATGTAGTACTCGCGAGCCGAATCACTGCCTGTCTGCATAAAGCGGCGCCGGATCTCCGCAGCTACACCCTCCCAGGTGCGGTAGAACTCGCCATGCCCACCGCCATCGCTGCTCCAACTGAAACGTAGTTTCTCTTTGCCACTCCCGAAGATGATCACCTCACGCTGCCGTGGGCTCAGTTCGTCCCAGGGCGTATCGAGGCTAAAAGCGTAGTGTGCGGCAATCGAGATAAGGATCTTGTAGCCCCAGGAATCACTCTTCTTGCGCAGTTCGCCCCAGTAGGTGACGGCACCCTCGTGCAGCGAGAGGGCACCATTTGGCACGAGGAGGCCCGGATCAACCTCCAGGCGCGTACCGAGTCCGGCACAGGTAGGACAGGCACCCTGGGGCGAGTTGAACGAAAACATCTGCGGGGTGAGCTCAGGGAAGGAGATGCCACAACTGGTGCAGGTGTTACTCTCGCTCATCAGCCACTCTTCGCCACCTGCACTAGCCTGCGCTGTACTGGCGAGCACGCTGATGATCACGCTCCCCTCACCAACCCGCAAGGCCTGCTCCATACTATCGGTCAGGCGAGTCACGAAGGCCGTGTAGGCATCGCCTGCACCGGCGGCGGCGAACCCAGTTGCCCCTTGGGCGTCGCTCGTTACGCGCTCCTGCTCCTCACGCGTCGGCACGATCAAGCGATCGACGACGACCTCGATCGAGTGCTTTACCTTCTTGTTGAGCTTGATCTCTTCGTCGAGGGCGCGCACTTCGCCATCAACGCGCACACGTACGAAGCCCTCAGCCCTCGCCTCACTGAAGATATCCTTGTACTCACCCTTACGCTGCGTGACGAGAGGGGCCAGTATCATGAAGCGCGTGCCCGCGGAGAGCTCAAGCACGCGGTTGACCATCTGCTCGGCACTCTGTGAAGCCACAGGACGCCCACACTGGTGGCAGTGCTGTGTGCCAATACGTGCGAAGAGCAGGCGCAGGTAGTCGTAAACTTCGGTGACCGTGCCAACGGTCGAACGCGGATTCTTGCTCGCACTCTTCTGCTCAATGGCAATCGCCGGCGAGAGCCCCTCGATCAGGTCGACCTTTGGCTTCTCCATCTGGCCAAGGAACTGGCGTGCATACGCCGAGAGACTCTCTACGTAGCGGCGCTGTCCTTCGGCATAGAGGGTGTCAAAGGCTAGTGAACTCTTTCCTGAACCACTAACCCCAGTTAACACGACTAATCGATCGCGCGGTAGCTCAAGATCGATACCCTTCAGATTGTGTTCGCGGGCACCCTTGATCGTGATCGTATCTCTGGCCATGCTGGAATATCCGCTACTCAATAGAGACGCTTGGGAGGGCATGACCCTCCCAAGCGCTATACATCAACCCTGTGTGCGGTATGGCTACAAAGGAATAGAAACAGTAACTGTTCACCCTTACTCCCGGAGCGAGGGCGTCTCGCCCTCGTGATGCCCCCCCTGTACGGACACCTTACTCCCGGAGCGAGGGCGTCTCGCCCTCGTGA
>CAIWUD010000005.1 GCA_903915775.1 uncultured Chloroflexota bacterium
ACGAACAACCCTGAGCCCGCCATGCTCAGCAAGATCTCCGGTACTGGCTGTGGTATCCAGGCCCCTGTCGCCGGCAAGGCACAGCAGGGCGGTGCCGAGTATAAGCCCGTGGGTACGGGCCCCTTCAAGTTCGCCGAGTGGGTGAAGGATGACTACATCAAACTGGTTGCGAACGAAAACTACTGGCAGGGTAAGCCCGATATCGACAACCTGATCTTCCGTGCCATCCCCGAGGTCTCTACTCGCGTGGCGAGCTTGATCAGTGGTGATATCGACCTCATGGTTGGTGTGCCGAAGCAGGACTGGGAGCGCGTGAACAGCAATCCTGGTACCGCTGTTGAGGAGTATCTGACCAACCGTACCCTGCTGATCGCACTACGCACGGCCCCTTCCGGTGGCATGCCCGACTGGACTGGTCCAACCAGCGATCCTCTGGTACGCCAGGCGATTAGCCTTGCTATCGACCGTGCGGCACTGGTCGAACTGATTGATGGGATGGGCGTGCCGACTATGAGTCGTATCACCCCGCCAACCCTGGGTTGGACCGAGAAGTACTTCAATCAGGTTGGCGAGTATAATCCTGAGAAGGCCCGTGAGCTCCTGGCCCAATCTTCCTACAATGGTGAGCCGCTGACCTTCCACACCTCGACGGCCTTCCTCTACCAGAAGGAGGTCGCTGAGACGATTACCGCGATGCTGCAGGACGTTGGGTTCACCATCGATCTGCAGGTGATGGATGTCACTTCCTTCCGCGAGAAGGTCTACTTCCCCAACAAGAACGAAGAGATCTACATGGACGCCCTCGGCAACTCCTTCTTCGATCCCTGGATCACTGTGAAGGAGTTCGAGGTTGGTCAGAAGCAGCGCTCTGGCTGGGTCAACAGCGAAGCTGAGCAGTTGATCGCTGCTGCTGCGGTGAACATGGACCCGGTTGCTCGCGCCGCACAATATGTGCAGGTTCAGGATCTGATCAACACCGAGAACCCCCATGTCTACCTCTACCTGATGAAGGATGCGATGGGCAAGTCGGATCGACTCGAGTTCTCGATGAACCCTGACAACTTCCTCTGGATGGGCTCCGCAAAAGTCAATCCGTAGGCAATGAGGGGGAGAGGCGGAACCTCTTCCCCTCCCCAACTCCCGGGCGGGCCGGAGCAGGATCATCGCGTGTGACGATCCTGCTCCGGTCATCACATTGCTCAGACCCAGGTGAGGAGCTACTCGATGATCCGTTATACGCTGCTTCGGCTCATTCAGCTCATTCCATCGCTTATTGGGCTCTCGATCATTCTCTTCATCCTCATGCGTATCGGTGGCGATCCTGTCGCGCACCTGGTTCGTCCTGAAGCCTCACCAGATGAAGTGGCAGCTGTACGTGCAGCGTATGGCTTCGATCGCCCGCTGCATGAGCAGTACCTTTCATCGATAGGTCGAATCCTGGCAGGCGATTTTGGTGAATCGGTACGCTTTCGTAGCCCTGCCATGCCCCTCGTGCTCGAGCGTCTCCCTGCGACACTGCAGTTGGCTCTCTCTGCACTCGTTGTCGCACTGCTCATTGCCATCCCAGCCGGCCTGATTGCAGCGATCTTTCAGAACTCTCCCCTCGATATCACCATCACCCTGACCTCAACCCTGGGTCGAGCCATGCCCAACTACTGGCTCGGGATCATGCTCATCCTGCTGTTCGGAGTGCAGTTGCGTTGGCTACCAGTTTCAGGTACTGGTGATTGGCGCAATCTGGTCTTGCCTGCCACAACCCTCGGTATCGGGATTGCACCGGCCCTCTCGCGCCTCTTGCGGTCGAGCATGATCGAGGTGCTACGGCGTGAGTATGTGGTGACGGCGCGGGCAAAGGGTCTGAAGGAATCGCTCGTGGTCCTACGCCACGCCATGCGGAACGCCCTGATCCCTTTCGTCACCATCTTTGGGCTCCAGATGGCTTGGTTGCTCGGTGGGGCGGTGATCGTGGAAGAGGTCTTTGCCTGGCCCGGCATGGGGCGACTGATCTACCGCTCGGTGCAGGTACGCGATCTGGCAGTGGTCCAGGCAGGGGTCTTCATCTTCGCGCTTATCGTCATGATCGCGAATCTGCTGGTCGATCTCTCGTACGCGCTGCTCGATCCACGGATCAACTACAACGACTGATTGTTGGCGCTACCCTACAGGTGAGGTCTTCGTGAAAACGGTACCAGCTGCCTCTCTTCCAGAAATCCAGCGACCGCGTTCGGCCCGACCAGCCTGGTTGCGCAGTTTGATGCGTAATAGCGTGGGGGGCGTCGGGCTGGTGATTGTGGCCATTGTGCTGATAACTGCTCTCGCTGGCCCCCTCTTCGCACCCCACGATCCCGCCAAGCTCAATGTGAAGACGCGCTACATTCCGCCAGCCTGGTCGGCTGAGGGTGATAGCCGCTACCTGCTCGGTACTGACCAGCTTGGTCGTGATGTGCTGAGCCGCCTGATCTACGGCGCTCGTGTCTCGGTCATCGTGGGTCTCCTCGGTGTGTCGATCTCGGTGCTGGTGGGGGTGACGATTGGTCTCACCAGTGGCTACATCGGGGGGCGCGTCGATAATCTGCTCTCGCGGCTCGTCGATACCTTTATGGCGATACCCTTCATTATCCTCGCCCTTGCCGCCGTTGGCTTTCTTGGCCCCGGACTCTTCAACCTGATTATTGTGCTCGGTTTGACGGGCTGGGTGACTTTTGCGCGGGTGGTGCGGGGTGAGGTGTTGGCAGTCAAGAGCATGGAGTATATCACCGCGGCACGTACAATCGGTCAGTCAAGTTGGCGCATCATGCTCTTTCACGTGCTGCCCAATGTCACGGCCTCGATCATCGTCCTTGCTACCCTCCAGATCGCTACCGTCATCATCGCGGAGTCGTCACTCAGCTTTCTCGGCATGGGTGTGCAGCCCCCAACCATTACATGGGGGGTGATGCTCTCCGAGGGGCGGAACCACCTCGCTACCTCCTGGTGGCTAGCTACCTTCCCCGGGGTTGCTATCAGCCTGACCGCTCTTGGGATCATTCTGATGGGTGATTGGCTGCGTGATGCACTCGATCCGCGCTTACGCCAAGGCTGAGGAGCTACGACGCATGACCTTCTCTATTACTGGGTATGACCAACGAACTGGCATGATGGGTGTGGCAGTGGCCACACGCTACTGGGCGGTTGGCGCTCGTGTGCCCTACGTGAGTGCCGGGCTGGCTGCCCTTGCCGTGCAGGCCTATGCGCAACCCTACCTCGGCTACGATACGCTGCGACTGATGCGCGAGCGTGGTCTCTCCGGGCCGGAGGCCCTTGAACAGGTGCTCGCCGCCGATCCGGGGCGCGACTGGCGCCAGGTGGGGCTGGTCGATTGCCATGGGAACTGCTACGGCTACACCGGTAGCGAGACTGCACCCTGGAGTGGCCACACCGTTGGCGCCTCCTCGGTTGGTGCCGGTAATATGCTCGTTGGTGAGGAGACGGTGATGGCAATGGTCGCCCTGTTTGAGGCCCATCCTGAGCTCGATCTCCCAGAGCGCCTCGTGGCGGCCCTCCAGGCTGGCCACGCCGTCGGTGGCGATCGCCGCGGTCAGCAGTCGGCTGCTGTCTTCGTTGTCCATCGCGAAGAGGCTCCCTACCTCGATCTCCGGGTTGATGACCATCCCGATGCGATCGCCGAACTTGCACGCCTAGTTGCCGTGACCAGCAATGATCCCCTAGTACGGAGTGCCCGTTTTGCCTCCGGACGGGCCTCGCCGCCCGTGGAAGACTATCTCGCACATAAAGCGCAACTGCGCGCCCAAGGCCTCGCGTGACCGCTCCCAAGTCTGCTCTATACGTGAGTGTGGAGGGCGCAGCCCTCTACAAAAACTCCAACCGAGCCCTGCTACCGCCAGATGTCACTCCGGCGTAGCCGACACTGAAACATGCCTGAGAGTACTATGGATTCAATAACCCTCGACATCCTCTGGCAGCGGCTGATCTCGATCATGGACGAGATTGACCAGATGATTGTGCGCACTACCTTCTCCACCATCCTGAGTGAGAGCCGTGACTTTGCCTGTATTCTTACCGATGCCCATGGCCACTCGCTCTGTCAGTCGGTCTGGAGTACGGCGAACTTTTCGGTCGTGCTGCCACGTACGGCGAAAGCCCTCCTCGAACATTTCGGCACCGATAACCTGCGTGAGGGTGATGTTCTAGCGACCAATGACCCCTGGATCGGCACGGGTCACCTCCCAGACTACATTCTGCTGACCCCCATCTTCTGGCGCGAGCGAGTTGTCGGTTTTGTCGGTACCATCGCCCACGTCTCCGATGTTGGTGGCCACCCTGGCGAGATCGAAGGCTTCGATGTCTTCAGCGAGGGGCTGAATATGCCGCCCTTCAAGCTCTACGAGGCTGGTGCCGAGAACGAGCTAGCCTTCCGGATCATCGGCCACAACTGCCGTGTGCCCGATATGCTCCTAGGTGATCTGCGGGCAATGGCCGGTGCGGCTCGTATGGGTGCTGAGCGAGTGCGTGAGTTCCTGGCCGAGTATGAACTCGCTGGCCTTGAGGGGTTGGCTGCGGAGATCCTTGGCCGTTCAGAGGCCCTGATGCGCCAGAAGATCGCTGCGCTGCCCGATGGTGTCTACTCCTACGGTCTCGATATCGATGGCTACATCGATATTGTGCACCTCCATGTCACCGTGACGATCGCTGGCTCCGATATCTACGTTGACTATAGCGGCTCCTCGCCCCAAACGCAGAAGGGCTCGATCAACTGCGTCTACAATAGCACCTTTGCCGCTTCACTCTTCCCCTTCAAGTCGGCACTGGTGCCCGACCTGCCCAACAACGAGGGGCTCTTCCGCCCGATCCATGTTTCGGCACCCGAAGGGAGTATCCTCAACGCGACCTTCCCTGTACCGGTTAAGGCCCGTGCGAAGACGGTCAACAATGTGAACCAGGTTCTCTTTGGTGCCCTCTGGCCCGTCTTCGGGGCCCGTGCCAATGCGAGCAATGGTGCCATCTGGCCCTTTGTGCTCAAGGGCGATGATGATGATCTCGGCTACTTCCTCGTCGATATGCTGCCCCACGGTGGCCGTGGCGCTACGCCCGTCGGTGATGGCACGATCCCGGTTGCCTACCCCGAGAATAGTACGATTACCCCCTGTGAGGTGCTCGAGACCCGCGCTCCGATTATGTTCCTGCGCAAAGAGTTCTGGCAGGATAGCGCAGGACCGGGTCGCCAACGGGGTGGGGTGGGACAGGTAATCACCTTCCAACATGTGGGAACCCGACCAATCATCTTCAACTTGACCCCAGACCGGATCACGACGGTGCCACCTGGCCTCGGTGGCGGTCGCCCCGGACGTATCGGTGAGGTGCGGATTGATGGGGAGTTGACGACGCTCTTCCCACCCATCATTCTACAGCCTGGCTCGATTGTGGAACTCTCTATCGCTGGTGGTGGTGGCTTCGGCCCCGTGGAGGAGCGTGATCTGGCCGCTATTCTGGAAGATATCGCCCTCGGACTGATTAGTGAGCATGCCGGACGTGTGGACTATCTCCTCGATCAGCGTGTAGGGTGAGTTTGGACGGTAAGCTCCCTACGTAGTGAAAAGAGCTTCGCAATGCAGCAAGCTACCGGTGCTATCGACTCTATTACGCTCGAGATCATGTGGCAGCGTCTGATCGCGATCATGGATGAAGTAGACGATGCGATTGTGCGCACCTCCTTCTCGACCATTGTTGGTGAGAGTCGTGATTTTGCCTATATCCTGACCGATGCCCGTGGCGCGTCACTCTGTCAGTCTAGCTTCAGCCCGCCTAACTTTTGTGTCGTGCTGCCCCGGACTGCTCGCGTGCTCCTCGAACGCTTTCCCCCGGAAACCCTCCATGAGGGCGATGTTCTTGCGACCAACGATGCGTGGATTGGCTCGGGCCACTTGCCAGACTACGTCATGATCAGCCCAGTCTTTAAGCGGGGCCAGGTGGTTGGCTTCATCGGCAGTATCGCCCACGTCTCAGACGTTGGTGGCCACGCTGGTGATATTGAGGCTGCTGATGTCTTTCAGGAGGGTTTGCGCCTCCCGCCATGCAAACTCTACGAGGCTGGTCGCCCCAACGAGACCATCTTTGAGATTATCGGTAATAACTGTCGTGTCCCCGAGATGGTACTTGGCGATCTCCACGCCATGGTTGGTACGCACCGCATCGGTGCCGAACGGGTGCACGAGTTCCTCGACGACTATGGGCTCCCTGATCTACGTACCCTCGCCGCCGAGATCCATGGTCGATCCGAACAGCTCATGCGCCAGAAGATCACTGCGCTCCCCGATGGCGTCTATGAGTTTGGCCTCGATATTGATGGCTACATCGATATCGTTCACCTACAGGCCAGGATCGAGATCCGTGGTAGCGAGGTCTACGTCGACTATACAGGCAGCTCCCCCCAGACCCGTAAGGCGTCGATCAACTGTGTCTACAACACGACCTACGCCTCAACGATCTACCCTTTCAAGTGCGCCCTAGTTCCCCACATCCCTAACAATGAGGGGCTCTTTCGCCCGATCCATGTCTCGGCACCGGCAGGGTGCATCCTCAATACGACCTTCCCACACCCAGTCAAGGCCCGGGCCAAGACTACGAACAACATGAACCAACTACTCTTCGGTGCCCTCTGGCCTCTGTTTGGTGAGCATGCCCAGGCCGGGAGTGGCTCGATCTGGCCCTTTACCATCTCAGGCACTGAAGAGGGCTACGGCCGCTTCCTGGTTGATATGCTGCCCC
>CAIWUD010000006.1 GCA_903915775.1 uncultured Chloroflexota bacterium
CAGGATATCACGCAGGCCGCGCCGTACTGCGAGCTCATAGGCGACCGCTACGCCCGCAATTCCTGCACCGCAGATGACAACCTTGGCCGTCCACTCGCTCATAACCGCTCTCTGGGCAAGGGCGTGATTGAATAGGGAGCCATGCTCCTACGTGCAGTATAGCACGGCTCAGCTATTCGTTCATGGGTACGGGAGGCGTGGAGGGGTGGAGGGTACAGCCCAAAAACCCTCACCCAAGCCTAGTTGCCCCAGTTACCCGTTCTAGCACCACCCGTCAGGCCACTACGCTCTGCTCCGTACCGGTCGAACAAAACGGCCAGTTCCTGCAGGAGCAGTGATGGTGCCAGTCTGGTAGACAACTTGTCCATTGACAATCGTCGCGTGGACGGCGCCGTGCGTGGGAATACCATCGTAGATCTGCGCAATGTCACGTGCTTTCGTGAGCCAGTTCGCCGTCTGAATCACTCCAGGCAGGCGTGGATCGTAGATGGTTACGTCAGCATCGGCGTCGGGACGGATCACCCCTTTGCGCGGATAGAGCTGAAAGAGGTGAGCAGGCTGGAACGAGAGCCAGCGCGTGGCAAAGGTGATGGGGAGGCCACGATCGATGATGCGACTAATTACATAGGGCACCAGCAGTTCGACGCCCGGGGCACCGATCGTGGCTCCCCAGATGTTCTGGCGACCGCGCTCCTTCTCCTCACGCGTAAATGGACTGTGATCGGTCGTGACTGCGGAGAGCGCTCCATCGATCAACCCCTGCCAGAGCGCTTCCTGATCGGCAGGGCTGCGCATCGGCGGCTTGATCAGGGCATAGGGTCCGTGGCGTACGAGATCGTCGCGACTCAGTACCAGGTAGTGCGGACATGTCTCACCCGTGATGGGGAGGCCGCGGGCCTGTGCCGCTCGCAACATCTGGAGTGGGAGATCACCAGAGACATGGGCGATGTGCGTCGGTGTACCAATCGCCTCACAGAGCACCGCAATCTGAGCCACGCTCATGGCCTCGACAACTGGTGGCCGACTATCGGCGAAGGCGAGCGCATCATTCGCTCCGGTTGCACGCACGCGCTCCTCAAAGAGGTTGATGAGACGCTCATTTTCTGCGTGGAAGACAGTGAGCAGGCCAGTCTCACGGATCAACTCTAGGGCACGGTAGAGGCGATCTTCTTCGGGAATACAGATCCCGAGAAACTCATCGGCACGGGAAGCTGGTGCGGCGTGGGTGAAGATCTTGAAGGCACATGCACCCTCATCGGCCATGCCCAGAATGGCATCGCGATCGAGGAGACCGGCAGCGCCATAGAGCCCAAAGTTGACGAACGAGCGAGCTTCACCCAGTTGCCGCCGACTGATGAGGATATCAGGGCGTGCACAACCAGGTACACTGATCGGCATCTCCAGGATCGTGGTCACACCACCAGCAGCGGCAGCCTGAGTCTCGGTCTCAAACGTACCACGCTGCGGATGGCCCGGGGCACGTACGTGGAAATGGATATCGATCACGCCGGGGAGCACGAGCATGCCCTCGGCGTTCAGTTCGGTACGCGCAGGTGGCAGGGCACCGGGGGCGGCAATCATGGCGATCCGATCGCCCTCAATACCAATATCGGTGGGAACGGCAACGTCGTGATTGACGAGCGTTCCGCCTTTTATAGCAATATCGAGCATGTCATTCTCATGTGGGTTTTTTGGCGGCTACACCACCCTTGACGATGATGAACCGGAGTGAGTTGGGCGGGCATAACCCACCCAACGATCATATGTTCACCTGAGCAGGGTCTGCTCGGCAAATTGGCGTAGGATAGTGTAGGTCGCCTCAAGATCAGCGACCGTCGTATACTCGTCGGGGGCGTGCGCCACCTCATACGTACCGGGGCCAAAGACAACCATACCCCGACGGGCAACACCGGTGAGATGTTTGGCATCACTACCGGGCAAATAGCCAACTGGCTCAGCAGGTGTATTGGTCACCGCAGCACTAATGGCGAGCAACTGTGCAGTCAGAGGATCATTGGCAGATGCCTCAAACGCGGGGCTGATGAGAAATTCATCAACGGAGTAGGTACAATCGGGATCGTGAGCCTGCCGTGCAGCAGCAACTGCAGCTAACTCAGCCTTCACCGCTTCCGGATCCTCGCCGGGTATCATGCGGCGATCGACACGGATAAGACACGCATCAGCAACCACATTGGCACTAACGCCGCCAGTGATCGTACCGACATTGATACTCGGTGCACCAAGCAGTGGGTGGCGACGCCTATCAAGGACGTCTCGCTGATACCGTTCGAGATCGAGGATCAGGTGTGCCATACGGTTAATCGCGTTACGTCCGTTGGCCGGATGGGTGGCATGAGCCGTACGTCCACCAATACGAAACGTTGCCCGCACCACCCCTTTATTTGCCGTCGCCACCCGATTTGCCGTCTGCTCACCGACAACCACAAAGTCGCACTGGGGAAGAAAGCTGTTATCAGCGAGCCAGCGCGTACCAAGGGTACCACCGACCTCTTCGTCGGCAGCACACACGATAACTAAACGACCACGCATCCGATCGATTTGGATGGCAATATCAGCAGCAACGCTGAGCATCGCGGCGAGAGGAGCCTTATCGTCGACACTGCCAAGACCGTAGATGCGTCCGTCCGCGAGCGTACCGGAGAACGGATCCCAGTTCCAGCGTGCATTCTGTCCAAGTGGAACCGTGTCGATGTGTGCGTGCAGCATGATCGACGGCCCCATATCGTTTCCGATCGTGGCCACAACACTCCATGCGCGATTGTCGGGTGCAATACGTTGGGTCGTATAGCCGGCAGCACGCAGGAAATGAGCACAAAAGTCTGCTATCTGCGCGCAATCGCCCGGTGGATTGGGTGATGGGATACGAACCAACTGCTGGAGTAGCTCGGCCACGTTCATTGTCTGAGGGAGCATATCGTCGTTCTTATCTGATCGGCACGCTAAATTCCCTGCGGACGATCGGACGATTCACCTTCCTTGTAGAGTTGCATGAACTCGATCTCAATGCCACTTACCTCATCCTGGAGGAATGCGACCCATCCCTCTGGATGCACATGGCTACCGGTGACTTTGCATGCGGCACATGGCTTGAGCGTAGCACCATTGGCCTGTGCTTCGCGGAGTGCTTCGTCAATGTTGTCGACAGCAAAGCAGATATGGTGCAGACCTTCGTGGCCGCGCTGATCAATCCAGGCTGCAAACCGCCCATCAGCATCCATCGACTCGCTGATCTGGAACTCGGTACCACCAAGCTTAAACACCGCGGCACGAGTTCGACTCTTAGCGAACTCTTTGATGTAGGCATCGGCGGGTGCGCCCAACAATCGCTTATAGGCATCGAGAGTCTGCTGAGCGTTGCGGACGGCGAAGGTCATGTGCTGGATTTTGGTCACGTTCATGTGCAGCGGTCCTTTCCTGTTGAACGGTCGTGAGGTACGGTTTACTACTTTGGGGAAGTATGGAGCGCTTTGCCCCTCAGACAATCCTCCATCCCCGTCTTGGGTAGCGATAGGAGAGAGTTACGTATGCAGAGCCGATTCCGAAACATCCCTCCATGCAAATACTTGATCACTGCTGGTGAGTTGCTCTAGGTTGGCACACGCCTGCGCCAACTCCTGGATCGTCTCCGACGAACGTATCGGATGGGCAAGGGCATGCACCTTGGCGAACAGATCGGCATCACTCAGCGCTGCCTCGGGCTCCCCTCTGGCAAAGAGTAGACTGCCACTGCGCTGTGCTCCATCGCGCATGCGTACGTGGATGGTGCATCCGTTACGTTGTGGGTAGACCGCCTCGATCTGCTCATCAACGTGCACATTTATTACGTGGCGTAGTCGGCGGACGACTGGATCGTCCCATGCCTGATAGTCAGCGGGGAAGGTACTGCCGCGTACAAGAGCGAGGGCAGTGGCGACGCGAATACTGAGACCAGCAGTTGACCGACCTTCAGGATCTGGATCAACCCGGAAGTGCGGTTGTAGCGCATAGGCGTACGTGTATAGGTCAACCGCCTCGATCTGCTCTGGATTGATGGGGCCATCCGCGAGCATGCGCTGTACTGCATCAACAGCCTGGTGCGTATGACGGCATCCACCATGCGGTTTGAATGCGGTTTCGCTGATCCGAAAGCAGGTGCCCAGATCATCGAACAGGCTAGCAGCCGATCCCTTCCCAGGCCCAAAGGCCTGGAGAAAACCATACTCACCATCGAGTGCACCGCGTGCTCCCCGGAATCCAGCCATGGCCAGACGGACAGCACTCACGGCGTTACGTGCCGCAAAACCTGCGACCAGATCCTTGGTGTCGCATGCGCCACCTTCATAGACGTACTGCTCGGTACCAGAAGCCATATCCGCCGCCAGAGCCATCGCCTGGGCGATCATGGTGGCATCGAGCCCCAGGTAGCGCCCGGCTGCAAGCGCACCAACGATGGGGGTGACGGTTCCTTTCAGATCTAGCCCGCGCCGACGCTGCTCATAACGTACATGCGAGCCGAGCCGTATCGCAACGTCGTACGCTGCAACCAGGGCGGTGATCAGATCACGACCGTTGAGTGCTTTCGAGCCAGCTACCGCAAAGAGCACCGGGATCACGATTGCCGCAATATGCCCCGCAGTGCGGTGTGAGTCATCCATGCCGAGGATCTTGGCCATCACGCTGTTGGCAAACGCTGCTCCCTCTGCTGAACTGTAGCGCCCATCCCCAATAAGTTGAGCCTCATGACCAGGTAACGCAGAGATAGCATAGGCAACTGCGCGCTGCCCTAACTCGGTCTGATAACCACCGAGGGCAGTCCCAATTGTATCAAACACCAGTTGACGGGCCGTCGTCCGCGCCGATTCTGGGATATCCTCATAGCGCAGCGCAACGGCGTAGTGAGCTAGTTGTTCGACCATCGTTGTCTTCATCAGCGTCTCCTTCTCAGACATGGTCAAAGACAAGCACAAAGTTCGTCGCAAACGTAGCGAATATCGGTCTCCGTGAGATCTGGAGCTACAGGTAAACAGACGAGTGCACCAGCTAACTGATCAGTAACGGGGGTTGCCTTATCGCCGCGTAATCCGTGTGGATAGATCGGGTGTTGTGCGATGGGAGGAGTGTAGTGGCGTACCGCTTCAACCCCGCGTTCACGGAGCCGCTGGCACACAAAGCTCGGATTGCTAACCTGTACTGCATAACAGCGAAAGGTTGGCGCTGACTCGGGACGAAACAGCGGTACACCTACGAAATCACCTAGGGTACGGGCATACTGTTCGGCGATTTGCCGCCGCAGCTGTGTCCATCTGGCAAACCTTGGCAGTTTCGTAGCCACAATCGCCGCTTGGAATGGATCGAGCGGCACATTGTACCCCTCTGCGACATAGTGCTGTCCCAGCTCGACCCGACCCTCTGACCGAGGTTCATGGCCATACCCCACCAGCAGCCGTAGCTGACGTGCGAGCGCTGCGCTGTGGCAAGCGACTACCGCACCATTCCCCAAACTGCCGAGTGGCTTGTAAGGTGCAAAACTGAAGACCGTAACGTCGGCGAATGATCCAACTGGCCGACCATGATCCCACGCACCAAGGGCTAGTGCTGCATCCTCAATGATCGGCAAGCCATGGCGATCGGCGATCGTTCGTAACGCAGCAACATTGGCCGGATGGCCATAGATGTCAACGGGAAGGAGCGCCCGTGTGTGCGGAGTGAGCAACGCCTCGATGCGTGACACATCGATGGTGTAATCGGTCGGTAGGACATCACACACCACTGGGATCGCGCCAACCTGCGTGATGGCAGCCGTTGTGGAGATATCGGCATTCCCTACGGTAATGACCTCATCTCCAACACCGATACCAGATGCCCGGAGGGCAATGAAGAGCGCAATCGTCCCCGAATGGACAGCCACCACATGCGGTAGGCCAATGACAGGAATCAGTTCCTGCTCCACTCGAGATCGCATCGCATAACCAGCTGCCGGATCGCCGAAGAGTAGCTGCTCTACCACTCCGCGAAGCTCGGCGCTAAGGGCTGTGTGGGTCTCTGTCAGACGTGCCCGCGGTACTTTCCAGGCTGTCGTTGCCCTATCCATACCTCCCACCTACTTCCCGCGCAGACGTGGATCGAGGGTGTCACGCAGCCAGTCGCCAAGGAACACCACACCAAGCACCGTGATGGTAATCGCAATCCCGGGGAAGGTCGACATCCACCAGGCACTCCCGATATATTGGCGTCCATCGGCCAGCATCAACCCCCACGTTACGAACGGCGGTTGTACACCAAGACCCAGAAAGCTGAGCGATGACTCGGCAAGGATGGTCGTGCCAACCTGTAGTGCAGCCAACACAATCGCCGATGAGAGGACATTCGGCACGATGTGGCGCAACACCACCAGCCAACTGCGTTGACCAACAACCCGTGCAGCGGTGACAAAATCGAGGGCACGCACGACGAGCACCTCACCTCTAGTGATCCGTGCGTAGGTCTCCCAGCCAGTAAAGCCGAGGAGCGCGATCAGAGTCACCAGCCCTGGCCCGACTGCACCAGAGATGGCGATGGCAAGAATAATAAAGGGGATACCGAGAAGTGCATCGGCAACCCGCATGATGATTACATCCGTCCAACCACCCACATAGGCGGAGATAACCCCAAGCAGTACCCCGATGGTGCCGGAGATGACGACGGCGATCACGCCTACTAGCACTGAAACACGACTGCCTACAATCACCCGACTGAGGATGTCGCGACCCAGTTGATCCGTACCAAGGAGATAGGTCCCCTTCGCATCGCTATAGCCCGGTGGTTTGAAGCGTGCCCGCAGATTCGGTTCATCGGGCACATGGGGGGTAATCAGGGGGCCAGCGATCGCAAAGAGGAGGACCATCCCCACAATAAGCAGGCCAACGATACCGACCGGACTGCGCAGGAGTGCGCTGCGCAGGCGCGTTGCTCGGCTGGAACTACGCAGACGCGATGCCTCGAGCAACGGTGACGCTTCTACCTGTCTCTGCTGATCTGAAGGGTTCATAGGCCTGATGTGCAAATGGGTAGGTTTGGTAGGGTCGTACCCTCCCAAGAACCCCGTTTTCATCACTTGATGGATGTCTTACGAATATCGGATACGCGGATCGATAATCGTGTAGAGGATATCGACACAGAGGTTGATGAACATGAAGGTCAGCGCAAACCAGAAGAGCCCCGCCTGAACCACGGTGATATCGCGGATGCTTATCGCCTCGATCATCAAACGACCGAGCCCTGGCCACGCAAAGACCGACTCCACCACCACAGCTCCACCCAGGAGCCAACCCATCTGCAGACCAAACGCAGTCACTACAGGAATCAGTGCATTGCGCAACGCATGGCGCACAACCACAATGCGCGACTCAAGACCTTTGCTCAATGCGGTGCGGATGTAGTCCTGACCGAGCACCTCTAACATCGATGAGCGCGTAAGGCGTGAGAGGCGTGCAGCCATACCCACACCAAGGGTCATTGCGGGCATAATCAGACTGCGTGGCTCATCAGCACCGATCGCCGGGAGGATGCGTAGCTGCACTGAGAAGAAAAGCATGAACATCAGGCCGAGCCAGAACGAGGGCATGGCCGTACCGAGTGTCGCCAACCACGTACTGAAGAGATCGACGCCACTGTTGCGACGCAGGGCGGAGATGATCCCGAGTGGGAGTGCGATCACGATCCCGATCAGGCCAGAGGTGGCAGCGAGGAGGTAGGTCCACTTCAAGCGATCAACGACCAGTTCCATCGCTGGGGTGCGAAACTGTACCGAGTTACCGAAATCACCGACCAGCGCCTTGCGCAGGAAGGTGAAGTACTGCTCCAGGAGTGGTCGATCGAAACCCCATGCCCGTCGCAATGCTTCAATCTGCTCCTCTGAGAACGTGGGAGGTACCATCACGGTGATCGGGTCGCCCTTGAGGCGAACCATGAAGAAGACAATCAGCGAGATGATGAAGAGCGTGATCAACATCTGCAGCAGACGGGCGATGATGTAACGCGTCATAGCACCTCACACACATAGGCTGGGTACGGGGTGCTCGGTGCACCCCGTACCACTCCGGTTGACCACGGATTAGGGCTGCTTGACCTTCAGGTCGCGGAAGGTGAACCACCCATCAGAACGTGGGGTCCACTCGAACTTATCGTTCATCGCGATGACCTGGTCCATGTGGTAGAGGGTCACTTCCACCGACTGATCAACGTAGAAGTCCCACCACTTACCCCAGAGCTCGTTGCGCTGCGCGGAGTCGGTCGTCTCCTTGATCTGCGTGCCGAGCTGCTCCCACTCACCCTGTACGACCCCACAGGGGCTGAAGGCCGGGTTCTTCCAGGTGCACTGGTAGAAGGTCGGGATGAGCGAGGGGTTCCCACCAATCACGACAAGGGCGAGCTCCCGGTTGTTGCCTGGGGTCAAGACCTGCTCGTTGAACGCCGCACCCTCGAGCACGTTGAGGTTGACGGTGAAACCAACCTCTTCGAGCATAATCTTAACCACCTCGGCGACCTCCTTCTCATTCCCCTGCTGGAAGGCGGGGGTGTCGAAGTTGAGCACCGGTTTGTTGCCAGCATCAGGATCGTAACCGGCTTCTTTGATTAGCGCCTTAGCCTTCTCAGGGTCATAGTGGTTCAACGCTGCATCCGTACCGGCATACTGCCCATTGTGCTCTGGATAGTAGTCGTCGACACGCAGCAGGAGCGGTCGCCCCGATCCCTGGACTTCTGCCAGCACCTGACGGTCGAGTGCGTGGCTGATGGCTTGGCGGATCCGTACATCGGCGGTCGCCAACTGCGTATCTGGGTAGGTCTTCAGCAGATCACCCGACTCGGTCTGATCACGCACGTAGAGCAAGTGCTGGCGGTTGGCTGGGCCACGGAGCAGCGTCACACCAGCCTCTTTACCGAGACGCTCACGCTCGGGCAACGGAATGTTTGGCACCATATCAACCTGACCGGAAAGGAGCGCGGCGATCTGGCTCGACTGCTCAGGAATGACCTGATAGATCACGGTGTCGACTGCCGGCTTACCGCCCCAGTAGCCATCCCACGCCGTGAAGACGTAGCGCTCACTCTCGGTGAACTCGCTCAGGATGTAGGGCCCCGAGCCGACGGGCTTCTTCGCGAACTCCTCCTCACCTACCTGCTCAAGGTACTTCGGTGGGAGCAGTTGGCAGCCATTGTAGCTTACATCATACTCAAAGTAGGCGTGTGGCTTGCCGGTGATGACGTCGACCGTGGTTGCATCAACGACCTTCACCTCACTGATGAACTGCCACTGTGGGTGAACCATGAAATCTTCACGAGTCCGTACACGATCGATGTTCCACTTGACCGCCTCAGCGTCAAGCGGTTCACCGTTCTGGAAGGTTAGGCCGGGGCGCAGGTAGAAGCGCCACGTGACGGGATCGATCTGCTCCCAACGTTCGGCAGCCTGACCATCGTAGCCTGAACCGTCGGCTTTACGCCAGATGAGACAGTCGTAGAGGCCATTCGTAAGCCAGTGCGTGGAGCCGAACCAGGTGACGGGGGCATCCATCGTACGAATTGGGCCCGGGTGGGCGAAGGTGAAGGTGACAGGCTCCGGTACAGCGGTTGGTGCCGCGGTCGGTGCCGCCGTCGGCGCTGGTGCCGCCGTCGGCGCTGGTGCCGCCGTCGGTGCTGGTGCCGCCGTCGGTGCTGGTGCCGCGGTTGGCTGCGCCGCAGGGGTGCTACCACATGCCGCAAGGATCAGCGCGAACAGAATGAACAGGTTGACCAGGATGAGTCTTGGAAGTCTACGAAGGTGCATCTGTCTCTCCTTACCACTGCGAAAACCGTTTTGGTTGCCAGAGGTGAGTCTCTGCCGGGATCACCGGCCTGGGAGGTACGTGGTGCTGCGAATCATCACCCCCTCTCAAAATGCACGATTACCGGTGGTGTAGAGCGCCTGTGCCCAGCGGCCGGCCGCAATGCCGGCAAGGTTGACCATGGCTTCCATCGCTTGGAAGACCACAGCCGGCTGCTCGTGCCGATAGCTAACAGAACGTGCTCCGGAGCGGATGGTTCCGGGCACCATCTCAGCCATGTCGGCTTCGGCGGAGCGGAGAAAATCGATCGCGATCTCAAAGGGTGGCGGAGGGAGCCATGGCCTACCGCCAGCCTGGAGGGCGGCTTGTGCCGCCGCACGAATCTGTGGACGAATGAGCTCAGGAGAGGGCACAAGGGCACTGAAACGACCCAACCCCTGCTTCACGGCAACCGTAGCCGCCGGAGCAAAGAGCTCTTGGGCTTCGGCGACCCCAGCCTGGTCGCCCGTGACTAAAACCACTGGTACGCCATACATGCCAGCGTAGGCGGCATACAAGCCCAACTCGCCAACAGGGATCCCGTTCAGCCGAACTTCCGAGATACACGCGGTACTTATCGTGTGATCGAAGTGTGCCCTTGGCGTCCCCATGCGAGCATGAAAGCCCATCAAGAAGAGCGCCGTGAACGAAGAGTCGAGCCCTGGCATGTAACGCGGGATCGCCATGCCACCGGTGATCAGCTCGGCAGCCGGGTGGAGGAGTTCGCTTAACAGATTCTCACCCGAGTCGTGGCCATCCTGCACCACGATGCGCTTCGCACCGGCAGCCAGGGCACCCTCAATAGCAGCGTTGACCTCCGCAGTCGCCATAGTACGACCACGGGTTGCCCACTCGCTATGCCCCGTGCGAATCATGCTGCCATTGGTGATGCCAGATACTGCCTCGAGATCGATGACGATATAGACGTCCATACTCCCTCCTCGACTGGTTGATGGTTGATTGGCTATGCCTGAGGCACGAGGGTTGTACCCTCCATACCTCCCACGTTAGCCACGATTGAGGCGGATCGCGTAACGGTCGGCCGTGTGTGGCGATAGCCGAACCGAGCCACTCTCGGTGACAAGGAAGTTGTCTGAGATGAGAAAGCCCCGATTATGCTCCAATACCGTTCCGGGATGGAACGAGAGCACCATGTTGGGTTTGAGTACGAAGCCCGGTGCTGCCACCGAACTTGGACCATCACTCCCATCAAGCCCGGTACTGTGACAATCTGGTGTGTGCTTACCGACCACTGGGTAGCCGAGGCTGCGGAGGGTCTGGTCATTTGCCTCGGAGATATCGCGTAACGTATTGCCAGCTTTGGCTGCCGCCGACGAGTTCTCCACGGCCATCAGGTAGCCATCAAGGAGTGCCTGCACATCGTCGGGCAGTTCAATAAAGGAGAAGATCGTGGTCATCTCGAGCCAGTAGCCCCACGGCGACTCGTAGACAATCTCGAAATTGATGATATCATCCTCGCGCATGCAGAGATCTTTGGGGGTTGGCACCGTGAAGGGTGTGATGTCGAGTGAAAGCTTGGTGCGCCCCCAGAAAGCTCCCTTACCCTTTACAAAAGCCTCGCACGCGGCACAAACATCCCAATAGCGTGCACCGATACGCGCATGCTCGGCGAAGACATCCAGGCTGGCATCGAGAATGGCGCCATTCTGCTGCAGGGCCTCAATCTCGAACATGGTCTTGATCTGCCGGATCGCGTTGAAACTGGCCGTAGCATCAATCAGTTCGAAGCCCTCGAGCAGCCGCGAAAAGGCTTTGTACTCACCAAGACTCATCTTCTGCATGCCAACGATGCCGATACGCTTGCTCTGCGCGGCATACTCCTTGGCCAGAGTTGCCGTCCGACTGACGATATCGTCGGGTGACTCGACCCGCTCCGGTCGTGTGGAGGTCTCGTTGCGCGTCCAAACCGCCTGGTATGAACTCCAGACCTCAACCCAAGGATTGGGGTCTTCGGCGCCGAGGACTCCATAAGCAGCACCACCCCACAGGTGGGCGTTACTGATGTAGCGCAACGCACCAAAGCCGCCGGGTCCGCCACTTCCGATGATGATCAGCGCACCGAGACCCTGTTCGGCCATCATGGACTGAATACGTGTAATGCGACGGGCAACGTCGCGCTTGAAGGCAGCAAACGTCAACACAGAAGCCCTCCTTGGGCGTGTTCATGGTCGGTGATGCAAAGGCTCGACGGTCTGCCGCTGCCTGCGGCGGGGAGGATCGTCACCACTTCGGTGCACAAGTTACCCCTTACGCATCAGTGTCGGCTGGCACGCCAATCATGGCGAGTGGCGTACCCTCCGGAACTAGGGGCCAGACGGCACCAGCGTGGAGCATGACCCCGGCATGGGGGGCAACCACGTTCGCTATCGTCTGCCCAGTGAAGGGGTGGCGCACAATACCGATCGTCTCACCCGCATCAACACGCTGCCCGCGCTTCTCATAGTGCATGAAAACGAGGCCCCGCTCGGCGGGCATCTGAACCGGTGAACCGGCACGCAACAGGTGTGCACGCGTGCCAGCCACCGCGTCACTCAGAATGCCGAGGTGGCGCAGCGCATTCAGCACGGCCTGGCGCATCCGATCCTGGTCTTCACTACGGTAGTCACGCAGGCCAGGGCCGCCACCGATCCAGGCAGTCACGACACAACGGCCACTATCGGCCAACGCGCTCGATAGCGTCGCATCTGCCGGTAGGCCACTCACCACATGCTCAAGGCCGAGATCCACGGCAAGGGCCTCGGCAGCAGCACGTGGACCGTTGGCATAGGTTGCCGCGTAGCAGTGGTAGAACCACTGGGCACCGGTTCGGATATCGAGCAGGGCATCGGCTCGTGCAACCAGTTCCTGTGCATAGACGTGGAGCAGACGTTGACTGACCGTACCATCACTACGACCGGCACCGAGGCTGTTCAGATCTGCGTCATCCCAGACGCTACGCACCTGCTCGAACTCGAACCCCGATGTATTCAACAGCGGTACCATCAGCAGGTTGCCGCGCATGAGCGCAGGATCGAGCTCTTTGACAATGCTTGGTAGCACCATCGCTGGCTCGATCTCAAGCCCACTGAAGCCGGCATGCACGAGAAGTGTCGGACCGTCAGTAGCACCACGCACGATATGGAAGGGAATCTCAACGGGAAAGCGACCGTGCGTCTCTGTGGCTGTCAGGCGACCAAAGACCTTGCTCCCCGGCTCAGCCGCAAGTGACCCAATACGCATAGCGCCCATCCTTTCTTTGGAAAGGTTGCAGGTCGTTTCCATCGGCGCCCCTACTCAAGAGCGCTGATGGACTGACCAGATCAGAATGAGACGTAGAGATCCATCGTCCGTCGATCCTCAATGCGATCAATCTGACCGAGAATGCCTACCGATGTTGCCCCAATTGTTGGCCACTCCTGGCCGCTTGGAATAACAATGGCATCCTTCGTATTGAGGAGCTGCGCACGCAGATCACCAGTGTAGGGATCCACGAGGGTGCCATAGACCTCACCGGCTTTGACATGCTCACCGAAGGCGCGCTGACGGATGAACAACCCGTCAACATCCGGCTTCCAGATCACCACACCGGCGTTGTAGACCGTACAGAGTGGTCCATCTGCCTCAAAATCGCCGTCAATGATGCGCATGGACTTCATCACGTTCCAGATGCCGCGCTCAGCAACAGCGACATTCTCTGCACCGTTCTTGACCCAACCCGTGCCACCACCGAGCTCGAGCGTGATCTGCACCACGCCAGCACCCTCAACTGCCTCTTTTGCACTATTGTTGCCAAAAGTGTTTGGTGGGAAGAATGCTGCCTGATCGAGCCCAAAGGCAACAACCAGTTTGCGCCGCTTCAACTCAAGCTCAGTCGGGTTTTGTGGATCATCCTCCGCACCAAACAGCACGTAACGCTCGTAGGCGGTACGGGCTCCGGCATGGAAGTCGACCTTTACGTTTGCCTGAACGATCACCTCATGGAAGTAGCGGTAGGCGATCTGATCCGAGATGCTGCCTCTGGCCTTCCCAGGAAAGAGACGGCTGATATCTTTACCATCCGCCCGTACACCCCGTTCACCCAACTCGAAGCCGATACGGTTGACCACCGGTACGGCGATCACGTTGCCACGCATTCGCGAGGGATCGAGCTTCTGCACTAAGTTGAGGATCGCGATCGAACCAATGATCTCACCACCATGGATCGCACCCTGCACGAGTAGTGTCGGACCAGGCTCGGCACCGGCGAAGAGATGAACGGGAATATCGGGACTCAGACCAGAACGACCTTTTGCCACTTCGAGGTAGCCAAAGCGATGCTCACCAGGGCGAGCCTCTAGATTACCGACGCGCATAGCATGGCCTCCTTCAACTTGGGTGTGTGCCGAGATAGCGCTGGAACCAGCCAACAATGCGCCGTAGACGTTCAATGCGGTTTCCAGGACGTCCACCGCGCGAGAGACCGTGGTTCTCACCCTCAAAGATCACCAGTTCAACCTCGCGGTTCATCCAGCGCAGCGCAGCAAAGAGCTGTTCTGCCTGCTCAAGTGCGCAGCGATGATCTTCGTCGCTATGAATGATCAGGAGCGGTGTGCGGATATTGGCGGCGTACGCGAGTGGTGACTGCCGCCAGATTGACTCGATGTTGCTCCACGGATCGCCGCTCGTCTCACCACGCGTGCACTCTGGACCAATGTCGGAACAGCCGAAGAAGCTGATCTGGTTGGTGATCGAACGCTGGGTGACCGCGGCACGGAAGCGATCGTTGTGGCCAACGATCCAGTTGGTCATAAAACCACCACAACTGCCACCAGTAACGCCCATCCGCGAAGTGTCGATGTAGGGCTTACGGATGAGGAGATCGTCGAGACCTACCATGATCTCCTGGTAGTCCTTACCGCCCTGATCACCTTCACTCGCTCGGGTCCAGGCTTGGCCATAACCGGCGGTTGTTCCTCGCTGGTTGAAGTAGGCCACCACGTAGCCACAGCCGGCCATGATCTGGAACTCGTGGCTGAAGTCCCACGAGAACATCGAGCAGTGCACCTGTAGCACCAGGGGATACTTCTTCTCCGGTTCGATCTGCGGCGGGTCCATCACCCAGGCGTGCACCTTGGCGCCCTCGAGACCCTCGTACCAATACTCCTGAGGCTGCGCCAGCCAGCGATCGTTGAGCCAGCTGTTGAGTGCCGTCAGGCGTGTAGTCACCCCACCACTCCGATGGTAGAGATCGCCAGGGTTGCTCGGGCCAGCTTTCCCATAGAGCAGATCGCCAGTCGCAGTGGCGCTATACTCGAATACCACCGCCTTCTCTTCAACGAGTGGTTCGACAACCCCGCTACTACTCACACGGTAGAGATGCGTTGCGCCCTGAACGGTGAGTAGGAAGTAGATCCACTCACCCCCATCGGGCCAGCGCACGGTGATGTTGCTCAGTCCTGCACGCTGATCGGCGATAGCGTAGTTGCCAACCTCCTGATCCAACTGGTTGCAGAGTGCTCGTGCACTACCAGTTGCCACATCGGCAAGGTAGGGCATGGCGAAGATACGCCGATTGGTCGGTGCCGGATTGGTGTGGCCGGCAAAGGCGATACTCCGATCGTCAGGGCTCCAGGCAGGGCTGCGGCTCTGACCGACCCAGCCTGGCAAGAGTGGCCGCGGGGAGCCACCCGGCAGTTCGCAGAGGAAGATCCCACCTTGACCAATATCGATGTTCTGCTCTCGCGCTACGGCAGTAAAGGCCAGTTGATCGCCACGATGGTTGAAGCGTGGCTCGGCATAGTCACACTCACTGTCGGTGATCTGGGCCAAGAGCTGTGAGTCGATCTCTAGGATCCAGATCTGGGCAAAACGATCGTGAACCCAGCCAATGCCATCCTGCTTGTAGCGTAGGCGCCGCACCACTTTGATCGTCGGTGCAGGGATGCCGGGTCGAACGCCGTAATCCTCCTCACGCGCCTGGCGTGTCCAGCGCACACCAACCAGACGTGTGGCGTCAGGCGACCAGTTCAGGTCGCCCATGGGTGCTCCCTGCAGTGCGATCTGCCTCGTCGTACCATCGTCGCTGTTCCAGATGCAGACAGCGTTCGTGCCATCACTTCCGCGCCAGCTGTAGGCCAACTGACGACCATCACGGCTCCAGGCCAGACTGCTAGCCAGACCACTCCCAGACGAGATACGGAGTGGTGCAGCAGACGACAACTGATGTACGTAGACATGGGACGTGTACCCGTTCAGGGAGGCGTCCGCCTGCCTGACGGTGTAGGCTGCGAGCGTACCGCCTGGATCGAGGCTCAAATCCTCGATCCAGTGGAAGCGGAAGAGATCTTCGGGCATTACGCCTTTACGCAGATCTGCCTGTGGTACATGCTTGCTCATAGCAGTCACCTGTTCGGAATCAGATTCGTAACCGTCTGCTCAACAACCCCAAAGAAGCAGCACCAACTCCCCTCAGTGACGGATGGGCGCGAGCGCAGACCAAAGACCAGGCCATCGCGTGGTGCGCGAACCTCGCCGATCGGGTCACCGTAGAGGTTGTAGACCACGCCCAATACCGTGCCTGCGGGCAGAATGGTCTCAAAGGGGAGATCCTTAGTGCCGACAAACATGCCAGTGGCCGGTGCGAGCAGCGGGATCTGGAAGCCCTGGTACCACTCCGGTTCGTAGCTCGCTGCACCATCAATCATGCCGTAGTGGCGCATGACGTTGAGATACCCGGCAGCAAGGTCGTTTGCGACCGCATGGAAGTCACTGGTGAGCGTTCGGCAATTCCCCCCAAGCTCTACGGTGACGCCGGCCTTCCCGGCACCGGCAATCATCGAGCTCGGGTTACCACTGCCCGTCCCGCTGCGGAAGACCAGCTTCCAGCCAGGACCCATGGCCGCGGCCAGTTCCATACTCTGTGGGTTGTCGGCGGCAAAGATCATGTGGGCTAGGTAGGAGTGCTCACCACCAGAGTGGATCGCAATCTGGAGATCGCACGTATCCTGCATCGCCTGCCAGTGGGCCCACGCCACACGCTCGGTTGGGTAGCCATTCGCCTTCCCTGGGTAGAGCCGGTTCATGTCGTATGAAAAAGTGTCCAGGGGATCACCACGGGTTCCGGCAGTGAAGGCGTTGACGTTCATCACCGGGCAGGCCACGATCGTGCCCTTCAACTTGGCCGGATCAATCTGCTGTAGGGCCAGAAAGATGGAGAATGGGCCTTCTGGCTCGTCACCATGCGTTGCGCCATTCAGCCAAAGCCGTGGGCCATCTTCCACACCGCGGATCACGATGATGGGAATCTCACGCTCGGCACGGTACATATCTGAACCAATAGGAATACCGCCACGCTTCACTTCTCCTGGCATGACGGAGACCGTACCTACCTGCATCGGTGTCGCCATTGTGCATACTCCTCGTAAGGGGCGGCCGGTAGCCGCATAGGTTGGGGTTTTGGTGGAAAGCTTTGCCCCCCACACCTCTCGTCACAGATGGTCAATTTCGTTCAAAGTGGACAGGCGACCTGACGGTCCGCGGCGAGTTGGCGTAGGCGCACTACCGTAGCCCGATCGATCGGAATACCGGATAGCGCTGTTGCTTCTTCCCGCTCAAACTCCATTTCGCCAGGGAGATAGACGCGACCACCGGGCTGAATGGGCGCGGCTGACCGTACCTGATGCACAAGTTCCGCGAGACGAGCCTGAAATTCGTCGGGCAGCATGAAGGTTGTCGGATTGATCGCCATCACCCAGTGGCCGACATCGTGATTGGTCACGTCGGTGAACACGTTCGTGCCGAAGAGCGAACCACTCAGCACGCCTGTTAACACATCGGTGAAGAGGCTCATCCCATAGCCTTTGAACTCACCGATCGGGAGCTGCGTGCCACGGGGCTTGCTCCCGTCAGGCGACAGGAACTCGGCTGGATTGGTGCTGCGCCGACCATCCGGTGTCAGCGCCCAGTTATCCGGTACGCTCCGCCCCTCACGGAACGCCCAGCGGATCATGCCTTGCCCAGACATAGTCAGTGCCATATCAAGCACAATCGGGAACTGCTCACCGCGTGGTATCGCCAATCCCCACGGATTGGTACCAAGCACGGCTTCTGTTGCACCCCACGGCGCCATCTCCGCAAGCGCATTGGTCATCACCATGCCAAGCATACCGGCACGTGCCGCCGTCTCTGCGTGGTAGCCAGCCTGCCCATAGTGGTTGCTGTGGCGTACCAGTACGCCGCCAAGCCCGACCTGCTCGGCCTTCGCAATGGCCATCCGCATCGCACGCTGTGCACTGACGTAACCAAAGCCTTTATGCGCATCAACGAACGCCGTAGCTGGCGTCTCTCTCACGATCTCGAATGGTGCACCCGGGACGATGCCACCACATTCACACTGCTCCGTCAGGCGGAACAGCTTCTCCAGACCCTGACCCTTCCCCGGGTGCCAACGTGCTGCAGCTGTGACCACACCATCGGCGACGATGCTCGCCTCATCCTCCGTTGCACCAAGCCTGCGGAGGTAGCGCTGCGTAAAATCGATCAGCGTCGCACGTGGATAGGTCTCTACCGGTAGATCCGTCATGATACTCCTATGCACCGTTTGATCGCACACTTGTCGACAGTACAAATGTCGACAATGTAGAACTCCATGTTGCCCAACGACAAGCATCAGCATCAGGGGTAGTTCGCTGAGGGCTTCGCCCTCCACGTTGACCATCGTACGGGAGGCGTGGAGGGCAAAGTCCTCTACGGAAAAACAACCTAGCCTTGGGAGCACCACACTGGCACAGCCGAAACTAACGAGCTCTCCCAAGATCAATCTGTGGAGCCGCACCACCAAGCACCTGCTGCAACTCCTCAAGGGCAATGGCAAGTTCACCAGCACGGGTCGTTCCACTCCCACCACCAACGTGTGGGGTAAGAATCACATTGTCCAGTTGACAGAGTGGGCTATCGGCAGGAAGCGGCTCGTAGGTAAACACGTCGAGACCTGCACCGGCCAAGCGACCGCTACGGAGGGCGTCGATCAGCGCATCTTCATCGACCACCCCACCGCGGCAGATATTGACGAGGTAGGCATCCGACTTCATCAACGCTAGTTCCGTCGCTCCAATCATACGCTCGGTCTCGGTGGTGTGCGGTACCGCAAGACAGACGTAGTCACTCTCGCGGAGCAGATCGCTCAGGGGCGCCCGACGCACACCAACACTCCGTTCGACCTCATCACTGAGCGGTCGGCGCTTGGTGTAAGAGACATCCATACCCATCACGTTCGCTCGCCGTGCTAACTCATACCCAATCTCACCCATGCCTACAATCCCAAGGCGCTTTCCATAGACTTCGTGCAAGCGCATGTGGCGCATCCAGTGAAACGCCATCTTCCACTGTGCCGTCGGCTCCGGACGGAGGCCGCGGAGGCGATACGCACCCTCGGCAACACTCTGATGGCTGATCAGGAGATCCTTACTCAGGGCAAGTATCATCGTCATTGCGAGTTCAGCCACACAGTTTGGACCTTTACGGGCCACTGCACCGAATGCTAACCCGCGCTGCCGCACCGCATCGGCATCAATGTTCGCGTAGTTGCGACCGAGCTTGATCAGCGCACGGAGATCGGGTAGCATCGCCAGATAGGCACTATCGACAGTCACGTCTTGCGCGACCAAACCCACAATACGGCGCGATGCAAGCTCTGCTGGTGATTGCCCAGCAGCAAGACAGTGCAGATCGAAGGCTGGAAAGCGTGCGGCGAGCTCTTTTGTTGCTGTGGCAAACTCCGCATCTGCCACCACCACTGCTGGTGGAAGCTGCATTGAATCGCTCATCATTACGCTCCTTGTCCTGAACGGGCTGGGAGGCTCTCCATAGCACGCTGCATGCGCTGCAAGGCATCACGCAACTTATCCTCAGGCTGCAAGAAGGTAATACGAATATAGTTCTCCCAGCCGGTCGCAAACGCTGCACCTGGGTAGACCAGTACATGCGCGTTGGTGAGCATATGCTTGGCCAGTTCGATACTGTTGTAGCCAGTATGGCTGATATCGGCAAACACAAACTGGCCGCCCTGAGGATTACCAGCCGGAATACCCATCGCTGCCAACCCATCCAACACGATCTTGCGCCGCTTGGAGTAGGTATCGCGCATCATCTCTACCGCGGCGTAGGAGCTTGTGAGCGCGGCAAGGGCTGCGTGTTGCGCAACGATCGAATTCGGGCCAGAGACGGCAGCTTTCAGTTTGCGCACGCGCTGCATCAGATGGGCCGGACCGGTGATCCAGCCGATGCGCCAGCCCGTCATGGAGAAAGACTTAGAGAGCGCGTTGAGGGTCAGGGTACGCTCGTGGGCACCAGGGATCGCTGCACTACTCACATGCTCGATGCCATCGTAGACAAACAAGTCGTAAATGTCGTCGGCGATGATGGTCAGGTTGTGCTCACGCGCAATCGCGACGAGTGCCTCCTGATCGGCGCGTCCCACCACACCGGCACTCGGATTATTTGGTGATACCAGGAGCATTGCCCGGGTCTTTGGGGTGATCGCCACACGCATCTGCTCCGGATCGACACGGAACTGCTGATCGACACGCGTAGGCACACCAATCTTCTCGGCGCGGGCGAAGCGCAACGAGTCGTTGTAGGTGTTGTAGTTTGGCTCAGGAACAAGCATCGCCTCACCTGCGCCGACCGACGCAACGACCATGAGGAAGAGTGCCTCCTGACCACCATTCGTCACGACAACTTCCTGTTCCGGGTCAACGGTGATACCGTTGCGACGCGCTACTCGCTCGGCAATGGCCTGCCGCAACGGGAGAATACCCTCAGGCGGTGAGTAGTCTGCACCGTGCTGGACCATTGCCTGGCGTGCTGCAGCCACAATGTGGGCCGGTGTGTCAAAGTCGGGGTCGCCACGACCCATGACAATGACGTCGGAGTAGGTGCGTGCCTCTGCGAGCAGCGCGTAGAGGAGATCGGTTCCCTTCTTCTCGGTTGCAGTCATGATCAGGCTCTCCCCTCTACCACTGCCGACAACATAGTGGCCAATGATGATCTGGTATCGATAGCGAGACGCACGGTGCCCGGAGCGTGAAAGGCGGCACCATCACTCACCTGGTAACCTAGGCTTGCAGCACGTGCGCAGAACTGCTCGGCGTCCGGTGGACGGATTGCTAGGACTGAGGCGCACTCCCCAGCGATCGGCCGCAGACCTAACACCTCAGCCGTAGCCAGTGCCTCGGTTGCACGATCCTGCAGTGTTGCTCGGGTCGCTGCCCAACTGTCAGCGGCACCCTCCATGGCTGCGAGTGCAGCATACTGTGACGGCGTGCTCGTACAGATCATGTGGATCTGCTTCTGTGACTGCATCAACGGCACCCAGGCGGTGTCTGCGGCGATGTAGCCAACTTGCCAACTCTCCAGACCAAGACCGGGTACCAGTTCGCCGATCAGTGCCAGACGGTTGAAGCCTGCTGCCGCCAGAACCGCCGCCGGTGATTGGCCATCTGCCCAGACTGCCAGACCCTGATCGATGATGAGCCCAGCACTGAAGCGCTCCGCGAGTTCGGCAATCGCCCGTAACTCCGCCTCGCTGTAGAGTGCACCCGTGAGCCGCACCGGCGCCTCTACATAGACTAACCGACCACCAGCTTGTAGCGCCGCCTCGAGGCTTGCCAGATCGATACGCATGCCGCGGGTAGCATCGGTAGCTACGCGCTGTACCGCCAATTCACGTACATCAAGGGCGAGTTCTACCCCTGGGTGGATGACATTCGGTACCACGAGCGGTCCAGCCAGATCGCCGACGATCTGGAGCGTGAGGAAACGCGCCTCCTGCAAACCAGCGGTAACAATGATGTTGGCTGACTGACACGCCGCACCCTGTGCGCCAAGGAGGCGTGCCGCAGCTTCACGCAGTTGAGGGATACCGGGAACATCAACGTAGTGCGTCTGGCCCTGTTCGAGCGCAGTCGCAGCCGCGTCGGCAACGCCCGAGTCGAGGGGGAGAGATGGCTGATCCCCACGTAGATCGTGATCCGACATCGGCATCGGTGCAATATCTCGCAGCGACGACAACGCACCTCGTGCGTGTGACGTGTGCGCTCCTGAGGTCGACAAAGTCATGGTCACTCTTCCTCTTCTACCAGCGAACGGCGCATCTGTAATGCCTGGTGTGCACGTGCCTCTGCCTCACGAATGTGACTCGTTAGCCACTGATCCGACTGCGCAAAATCGCGTTCGCGCATTGCATTCAGAATCTGTTGATGGATCTCCTGGTGCTGTTCAGGATAGTTGGAGTGGGTGAGACTGGTCAGGCTGATCAACATCGCAGTCTGCTGACGCATGCTGTTCCAGGCATGGTAGAGGCGACTGTGGTCGGCAATGTGACAGATCTGGTCATGAAACGATAGATCGAGATCGACGAGTAGGTTGCGCTCCTCAGAGCGGTGTGCGGCGTACCCAATCTGATCGACGATTCCCTGAAGCACCACGACGTGTCCACTGTTCAGATGCTCAATGGCGCGCCGCATCGCTTCGCGCTCAAGGAGCAGGCGCAGGCTGTACACCTCGGCAATATCCTTGGTGGTGAACTGAATGACGTGGTAGCCCTTCCGCGCCAGGTTAATGATTAACCCCTCACGCTCCAGTGCCGACAGTGCTTCACGCACCGGTGAGCGGCTCACCCCTAACTGATCAGCAATCGTCGCTTCAATCAGCCGTTCATTCGGCTTGAATGCACCCGTGATGATCGCCGTTCGAATGTGCTGCTCGATCGAAGTCCGCAGACTGGGAACGTCAATTGGCGAGAAACGGACAGAACCATCGTTCATAGCTGTCCTTCTGCTCAGGAATTATACCGTCGAATGTCGACAATCGGACGTTATCATATTCCGGGTACGCTGTCAAGATGCTCGGCTGCAGGATCTGAGCTCTCCGCACATCTCCCGCAATATCGGTACGATAGAGCCGCCTCCCCCTCCGTTGCTTCGTGTACAATAGAGTCGAGACCGCTATCTGTTAGACAGGGCCTTGCCCTAGCCCCCGAGTATCACCATGACAGAGCTCATCGGTCAACGTCTCGGCGAC
>CAIWUD010000007.1 GCA_903915775.1 uncultured Chloroflexota bacterium
GGTGGTGGGTCGTCAGGCATCAGTTCAGGCTCGCACCTGAGGTAGGGCGCAGGGCAACCACGGGGGGTTGCCCCAACAACTCAGCGTGACCCGTCGCCACAGCGACCGAGCAGGCGCTCGGTGATCCCAGCTGGGGGTAGGGCGCAGGGCAACCACGGGGGGGTGCCCCAACAACTCAGCGTGACCCGTCGCCACAGCGACCGAGCAGGTACAGGGCGCGGTTCAGAGCTCGGCACTACGCACCGAGGCGTTCCCACTGGTAGATGGGCGGACACTGGCTGTCGCGGGTGGGGCGGGTGGTGGGTGCGCGTAGTTCGTAGCGCTGCAACTCTTCAGCGGTGAGGTTGCGCCAGATGCGGCATAATGCGCTCTGTATGGCGTTAGTATCATCGGGTGCGTACCAGATGATCGCGCTCCCATCGGCTGAGGCGGTGAGGAGACGTTGCCCATCGGGGCTGAAGGTGACACTCATGACCGGCCCAGTATGGCCACGGAGCGTACGTAGGAGCTCACCCGTGGCGGTGTCCCAGATCATGGCGGTGCGATCGGCTGAGGCGGTGACGATCCGCCCTCCATCGGGACTGAAGGCAGCGCTTGTGACGGCACTGCTGTGGCCGCGTAGGGTGTGTAAGAATTGCCCGGTCGTGGCATCCCAGATCATGGCCGTGCGATCCGTTGAGGTGGTGACAACCCGTTGCCCGTCGGGGCTGAAACTGGCGCTCGTCACGCTCCCACTATGGGCATCAAGCTTGACCAGAGCCCTGCCCGCTGCCACCTCCCAGATGATCGCACTCCCGTCAACTGAAGCGGTGACGATGCGCTGGCCATCAGCCGTGAAGGCAGCGCTCACGACGCCACCGCTATGAGCTTCGAGGGAGTGCAGGAGCGCACCGGTGGCTGCATCTCGGATAGTGGCTGCGTAGTAGGCGGTGGTAGCGATGGAGCGCCCATCAGGACTAAAGGCTGCGCTGCTGATCGCACTCTCACCACCTAGGCTGCGGCCTGGGCGATCGTTCAGCAGGCTCCAGGTAGTCCAGGTACCATCAGCGGCGGCGGTGAGCAGACGCTGGCCATCGGCGCTGAAGTTTGCGCTGACAATAGTGCGGCCCTGGAGGGTGCGTAGGATTCGACTGCTCGTTGCGTCCCAGACGAGGGCCACGCCACTGCTTGCCACCCCGACGACACGCTCGCCGTTGGGGCTGAAGTGGGCGCTCAGCAGGGCGTTGCCACTACTGCCAATCATCTGATCAACTGCTTGGAGTGGTGCTACAGGAAGTTCGTAACCCGTGGCCTGTGTGGCTGTATCGCTCCGCAAGATCCGTGCCAGTAACCCCAGTTCTGCTTCCCAGAAGATCAGCTCACCACTGGTCGATGCGGTGAGGATGGTTCGCCCATCGGGGGCGTAGATCGCCCCGAGCAGTGGTCCGCTGTACCCCTCAAGGATCCGCAGGATCTGGCCGCTCTGTGTTTGCCAGATCCTGGCTGTGCCATCATCGGAGGCGGTCACCAGACGGCTACCATTTGGGCTGAAGACGATGCTAGCAATGCCAGCAACATGACCTTCGAGAAGACGGAGGGCCTGGCCCGTTTGGGCATCCCAGATGATGGCCGTCCCGTCGTAGGAAGCGGTGGCGATGCGCGTCCCATCGGGGCTGAAGGCCACGCTCATGACCCCATCTCGATGGGCCGCGAGGAGTTGGCGCTGCTGGCCAGTCGCGCTATCCCAGACGATCGCACTGCCATCCCAGGAGGCGGTGACGACGCGCGTGCCATCGGGACTAAAGGTGGCACTGACCACCTCGGCACCATGGCCCTGGAGAATCTGGAGGGTCTGGCCACTGGCTGTGTCCCAGATACGGGCTGTTGCATCAACCGAGGCGGTCACGATGCGGCGACCATCAGGGCTATAGGCTACGCCCACGATCCGATCGCGGTGACCCTCCAGCCTACGCAGCGCCCGGCTCCTGTTTCCATCCCAAATGATCGCACTGCCGTCGTAGGAGGCGGTGACGATACGGGTGCCATCGGGGCTGTAGGCAATCGCAGCGACGCGGTCGCTGTGGGCGCGGAGGGTACGCAGGGTTTGGCCTGTGGTGGCATCACGCAGAGTGACCGTGCCATCAATCGCGCCGTCCACGAAGAAGCGCCCATCAGGGCTGAAGGTGACGCTGGTGATCTCAACAAGGCGCTCTTGCTCGGGTGATGGTGAGGCTGCGGGTGGGTCGACGACACGCACCAGTGGGCGTCTGGTCGGGCCACCAACCATCTCACGGAGTGGTGGACCACGGCGACTCTGGGCGACCAGGGCTGCCGGTAGGACCTCACGGGTGAGCGGGTTGGGCTCACGCACAAAGGCCTCATAGGCGAGGAGGAGCGCCAACTGGGGGTCGATCTCGAGTTGGGACTGAGCGGCGAAGGCGAGGGATTGGGCCTCAGCGAGGCGGCTACGCTCCTCGGCAAGGGCCTCTGCTGTACGGGCCAACTCGGCTGCCTGGAGGGCCTGGGCACCCTCGCTCTCGGCGATTGCCGCTGCGTCCCGTGCCTGAGATGCCGACTCGTTGGCGGCGATGAACTGGACCCAGGCCACCACGGCGAGGATGAGGGTGACCACGAGGCCGGCCAGGGCGGCGAGCGAGAGCCGTCGAATGAGCCGATTCTGGCGCCGCTCGCGCTCGGCGTCGGCGCGGGCATCGCGGCAAGCAGCGAGAAAGGCGCGCTCCAGATCGTCGAGCGCTGCCTCATTGGCGCTGTCGGGTACGCCCTCCCTGGGGGTGACGTCCCCATAGAGCACCTGGGTCTGCGCGCGAAGTTGGAGATCCAGCTCGGCCTGCTGCAGGGCATCGCCGCGCAGTAACAGCCCCTCAGGGCGTCGCTGCTCCTCCCAGAGGGCCGCCTGGCGCTGGAGCGGGCTCAAATTTGCCGTACGCCAACGCTGGTTATCGGCACGCAGGGGGGCCACCAGGCGGTCGTGGGCGAGTTCGTACCAGAGGGCACCGCGCCGCTCCTCGGCCCGCAACAGGTGCGCCTGAACGAGGTGTTGGATGGCGCTATTGGGCATGTCGGCGGTACGCTCCGGCTCGCGGAGCAGTTGACTGCGCAAGCCTTCCTCGGTAATCAGTTCACGCTCCACCCAGTCGCGGATGCTCCGTTCACTCACCCCAGCGCTGTGCCCAGCCGCGGCAACCTGCTCGGCGTAGTAGCCAGCCAGGGCATCATCAACGCTCCCGGCAGCTTCAATATCAGCCAGTTCGATCGTCACTGACCCGCCACCCTGCTGCTCGACCTTGCGCTCCCAGAGGCGGTAGCAAACGACCTGGAGCTGTACCGGCTCGATCGTATGACCGGCTACACTCTCGCTACTCCCATCGGGGCGCTGTACGGTTGTGCGGGACAGATCGTCCACGAGGCGCTGAGCCGCTGCATCGCTGAAGTGCCCACCGCGCAGACTAGGGGGCGACTGAATCGACCGGCGGGCCTGGTCTGGGCTGAGGAGATCGAGCCGGTAGGTTGCCGCCAGACGGGTGGGGAGCGCGGTCAGGAAGGGGCGTAGGGCGCCCAGGTAGTCCTCACGGATGGCAAAGATCGCCCAGCGCCGCGGATTTTCCAGAATACGACCGAGTTGGGTAATGAAGACGAGCTTCGCTTCACGATCACTCGGATCGATGCTGAGGAGCTCCTCAAACTGGTCGAAGACGAGGAGCTCTTCGCCCTCTGTAGGCTGCTGATCCAGGTAGGCTGCTAGGTTCAGTGAGGCCAGAGCTGCCGGGTTGAGCCGTTCCGCGGCGGGGTGGGCCTCTTCGAGGCTCAGCAGGGTGGCGTAGACGAAACGGTTGACCTGCTCCGGCGGTGCGCCGCGCAGACGCACGGTTGGGTAGACGCTAAAGCCCTCAGCGCGCATGCGAGGAATGAGCTTCGCCTGGATGAGGGAGCTCTTACCGGCGCCTGAGGGTGAGTGGAGCAGGAGCAGGCGGCGCGCCAGCAGCATGTGGAAGAGCTCTTCCAGCTCGCGCTCACGCCCGAAGAAGCGATCGCCATCACGCTCTTCGAAGGAGCGTGGGCCGATGTAGGGGTTTGCCGGGCGATCGCTCATGGCGCTCTCCGCTCTAGTCGGATGCCGTTGATGCGCACCTCTGTCTCACCAACGTCGATCGCTCCCACTGGGGGCGGTGTAGGGAGGGGGAGACCAAGTTCGCGGGCAACGTGGGGGTAGAGTTCGCGCAGAAAATCCTCGGCGCTGCCCCAGTAGATGCTGATGTTGGTCTGGTACTGGAGGGCGCTGGATGGGCCAAAGTAGGTGGTCAGATACTCACGGGCGGCGCGTGGGTCGAGGAAGGCACCCTCTTGCGGATCGAGTTGCACGGCCACGTGGGTGTGGCGGCGGCGCAACTCAGCACCGGCCAGGTTCATCACACTCTGGAAGAGCACCCGGAAGTTCCAATCCTCCAGACGAAAGCCGAGGAAGAGGAGGGCGGTATTGACGAGGGCACTCCCAACTTCACGGGGGAAGAGATCTTCATTCCGGGTGACACCGATCAGGTAGCGGAAGTAGTCATCCTCAGTCAGGACCAGGGACTCCGGGTCGTCGAGGCGGCCAAAGAGCTGGAAGACCAGCGGGCTCTGCACACTCAGCGGAGCGAGGGGGAGTTGCTCCATTTCGTTTCGCTCGCCGTAGCGGTTCCAGGGACAGATACGGCTCTGGGGTGCTTTCCCAGCCTCACGTAGGGCATCGGCCAGGAGCTGATCCGGATTGGCGGTCAGGTAGAGGGGCAGGGGGAGGGCGGCCAGAATGCGGTGGGGCTCATCGGCGGTAGCGGCACGGCGGCGGGCCCCTGCGCTGGAGAGGAGCTGATCGAGGGAGCGATCGGCGGCGGGGCCCTCACCTGAGGTGACGAGGCGTTCACGAAAGAGGCGGGTCAGTTCGTCACGTAGGTAGTCGAGATCCTGGTGGACAGCCAGGTACTGGGCCACCTGGGGTAGATCGTCGCGATCTTCAGGGGCGAGGGGGAAGTGGTGGCGCTCGGCTAGGCGCCGGGCGAGGTCGCGGGTGGAGCCAATCAGCGCTTCGAGGAGGCCAGGGCCAAGGATGGGGGTACAGCGACCGCGGGCGACACTGCGAGCGATGGTGGGCCACTTGGCAAAATCCTGGTCATCGAAGCCGGGTTCGTACCAGATGCGCCCACTACGCAGCCGGGTGAAGAGGAGCGGCACCCACCAGTCGAGGCGTCCGGCCACCTGTTGGCGGGCAGCGGCGAGGGCGCGGTCGATACGCCCATCACGCTGCAGTTCTTGGAGGAATGCAGGGATGAGGATCTGGTTCGTGGCAAGGGAGAGCTCGCCCTGCATCGCGATCACGGCTGGGATGCCGGCGGTAGCCAGGCGTGGCCCCAGAGCGGCCAGGGCTGCTGAGGTTCCATCGCCGGCGCTCACACAGCTCGCGAGCACGATGAGGCGTGGGCGGATGGGCAGATCAACGAGCCGTGCGACGAGTTCCGTTCCAGCGACGCGAGCGGTTTGCCCCTGGCCATCGTCAAGGAAGAGCCAGGGCTCACCGGCGACAATCGTGCCGTGGGCCAGCAGGTAGAGCAGATCGTAGCCGTCGCGTAACTGGCTGATCATCCGCTCCAGGCTCGCCTGACCGGGTCCACTCAGCTGGGTTGTTGGGATAGTGCCGAGCGCAGTGAGCAGGCGCTGCGCCTCAGCCGGGGCATCGATAGGTGCAAGTTGGTAGGTGGCCAGGTCGTCAGGGGCGGCGATCAGCAGGAGGGCACGCAGGTCGGCACGGGCACGCAGGGTTACTGGCTGCCAGTCGGCACTGACCAGGGTCCGCGTGAGGAGCAGTTGCTCACTGATCGCTAGCGGGAGGGTATCACCAGGTAGGCGCAGGGTCTCCCAGCGCAGGGCGTGCAACTCTGGGGCATCGGCGGCGAAGGTGAGGCGGAGGCGGAGGGAGCTTCCACTGCTTGCGGCAGCAGCACGGGCAGCGGCAAGGGCAGCAGCGAGGGGCGCTTCGGCACAGAGCATGCGCCCAAGGGCCTGACCGTAGTCAACTGCAGCGCCAGCGGACCATGCCTCACGGAGGGCTGCCTCATCGAACTGGAGGAACAGGGCCTGACCTCCTAGGGGGGCAACCGGTGCATCACTCTCGGGCTGGGTGAGCAGGAGTTCGACACGGTAGCGCTGCGCATCAGCGCGGCGTAGGCTCAGTTCAAGGTCGATTGGCTCGGGCATCAGGCGATCCTTGGGATAACAGACTCTGTTGCATGCATGATAGCAGCAGTAGTGGTTCTTGGCATGTGGCCATTTGTGGGGGTTAGGCATGCTTCAGTTTCGGCTGCGCCGGCGTGACCCGCTGGCGGCACCAGGGCTGGGTTGGTTGTTTTTGTGGAGGGCTTCGCCCTCCACACC
>CAIWUD010000008.1 GCA_903915775.1 uncultured Chloroflexota bacterium
TCGGATGCTCGACTGTCAGGCTGAGGTGCTCCCGGTTTCGAATGAGAGTACGCAGCTCTGTGCAACGCTGGCCGATGGCCGTACGGTTGAGCGCGAGCTAGAGGTACGTGGGCTCAACAAGCCACCCATCCAGCAACTCTTCCTCAACCCACCGGCTGCCGCCACCCCGGCAGTCATGCGGGCCATCGCCCAGGCCGACCTGATCGCTCTTGGCCCCGGGAGCTTTTTTACTTCGCACATGGCCACACTCTGTTTTGAAGGTCTCGTCGATGCCCTCCGGCAGACTCGAGCGACCATCGTCTTCATCTGCAACAGTACGACTCAGCCGGGGCAGACCGACGGCATGGGAGTCTACGACCATGTACAGCGGCTCGTGGAGCGCTTAGGTTCAGGTGTCGTCGATCATGCCCTGATCAGTCGCGGTGATCAGATCGACCCTGCTGTACGTTTCGCCTATGCTACGGCTGGCCTCCAGCTCCTTGAGCCTGACGACGACGAACTGGATCGCGTGCGCCAGCTTGGGGTGCAGCCGCTCGTGCGCGAACTCCTCGAGGTGGGCAGTGGCCCACGTGAACTCTGGAACAAGCTGGATACGATCAGGAGCGACCCGGAGCTCCTGGGCCTGGCCCTCTGGAAAATTATGCTCGACCAGGGTAACAGGCGTTAGCTACGAGCCGTTGCGTGTACCCCTTCAAGCCGTGTAAGTAGGCGCTCGAGCTCAGCTAGGGTATGGGCGAGGCCAGCGGGTGCCAGGTGGAGTGCGCCATCGGAGGTGAGGGCAGCACGCATGCTCTGGAGGTCATCACCGGCGGCGACGAGGTTACGGAGATCCTGTTCGATACGTTCACCGCTAATTGTTATCCCATGCCTGGCCATCAGTTCATCGTAGTAGGTGTAGTGGTCGTGGAGGTGCAGGGCTACACTCTCGAAGCCGTGGCGTGTGATCGTCATGCGGGTACGGTAGCGCATGGTCGTGTCGTGGAACATCACCGCGTCGTTCCGTGTCGGCTCGATCAGGATGATATCAACCTCGGGGTGGCGTCGGCGCACCTGCTTGATATGGTAGTGAAGGCCAGCGTGGACGAAGGTGCGAAAGACCTGGTTCCCAATCTGCGGAACCCCCCCTTCACTGATACGCTCACTGAAGCGATTGCTCCGGTTGTCAAAGGGCACCATGGGATTGATACAGACGATCAGTTCCGCGCCTGCCTCGATCGCTACATCAAGGCTCGCCGTACCACGGATACCGCCATCGGTATAGTCACGTTCATCGATGCACACGGGCCGATAGAAGATGGGGATCGCCGCTGAGGCGCACACGGCAAGAGAAATGGGCACATGCTGGAGGGGCGGTTGGCCAAAGACCGCACGCTCACCGCTATCGAGCTCGGTGGCGATGATACGCAGGGTGTGCGGGAGGTCGCCAAAGCGGTTGGAGCGTCCGGGGGTTGTGAGGGCCGAGCGGATGTAGTGCTCGAGCATCGTCGTATCGTAGAGACCGTTTGGGAGCAGTTCTGCCAGGGTCTCGACAACGTCGAGGAGGGAGAAGGTACCACCCTCACTCAGCAGACGGCCAACAACATCACCAACCGCAGCTGGGAGACGACGTACGCGTTCGAGGATGTGCGTTGCATTGAGGGAGAAGAGGTGGTGCGGCTCTAGTTGCTCAATGCCTAGGATCGAGCTGTCGAGGAGTGAGAGCAAGGTACGGGGAGAGATGTTGTTCGCCAGGCACGCTGCAACAAGGCCGCCGGCACTGGTACCAACGTAGATATCAAACTCATTGACCGAGAGTTGAACCAGGAGTTGGTCGATCGCGCAGAGCGCCCCGATCTCATAGGCTGCCCCGGCAACCCCTCCTCCGGCCAGGACGAGAGCGGTCTTGCTGCGCTGCATGAGGTATCCCCCCGTAGTGAGCGTGACGATCTAACCGATCAACAGTCTAACAATAGCTCAGCTCTGCGTATGCCCATTCAGGAGCTCCTCAACGGTGTGGGTCAGAGCATCAACCTGATCGTGGAGCCTGGCCAGATCGTGACGGCTCGGTATATCGCGAAGGCCATTCGTAACCGGCTCGGCAACCGGGCCAAAGTCGGTCTGGATCAGCAGTTGGCGCCAGCGTCCACCTTCCTCAGGGCCAAGCAGTCCTGTGGCCACGAGGTGATCGATACGTCGGTGCAGCTCGACCTCAACAGGATCACTATTCGCGAGCAGACTCACCAGACCACGACGCAGGTTGGTGAGGGCGTCGCCGCCGATCTGAATCAGACCGGTCAGCAGGTGGGTGGGGAGTGGAGCGCCGCTACGCCCACGTGATTGGAGCACAACCTGGGCAAGGATGTCTGCCGTAATATCCGCTCCAGTCTCGTTCTCAACCACCTGGACGGTACTACCCTCTTGAACCAGCTTGGCAATCCCTTCAAGGGTGATGTACTGCTTCTGGTTGGTGTGGTAGAGCTTGCGATTTGCGTACTTCTTGATCAGCTGCATATCAGCGCGACATTCTTACGGGAGGTGTGGAGGGCTGTGCCCTCCACGAGCGATCCTAGCTCAACTCTGGTACCGCCAAACGGTCACGCTTGCGCAGCCAAAACTGGGCTATGCCTTATCCTTCGACCTTCACCTCGGTCACTTTGCGGCTCTTTGCCGTCGAGCCATCACCAGCGCGTCGCAACTCCTCAACACGAACCGCGAGCTGGGCAATTTTGGCGCTCAGCTCATCAATGTCGCGTTTGGATGGGATGTTCATACGGTTGAGGATCTGCTCAAGACCAGTCTCTACCTGATGGGTGATGCTGCTCACGCTCGCTTCGATCTGGCTCGGCTGCAGCAGCGACGGTTGGCGAAACTTCTCCATGGCTTCATCAATCAGATGTTGTGCATCCTTCTGGGCGATCTCGCCACGCTCTACCAGCCGATCCAGAAACTGCTCGGCCTCTTCACGAGTCAGGGCGAACGCACCAAACCCCGCCAACATCATGCGCCGAATGACATCAAAGACCGACGCAGCGGTACTTCCACCCTTGACACCCTGCTCATCGATCTGGCGGACGTTGACCTCAATCTCTTCAGATGTCGTCATACTGTTCCTCCGTTCAGGTTATGGCACGCTTTCGCTGCGGCTGCGCTGGGGTAGCCGTCTGGCGGCACCGGGGCTGAGTTGGGTTCTTTTGCGGAGGGCTGCGCCCTCCACGCCTCCCGCTGCGGCTGTGCCGGGGTAGCCGTCTGGCGGCACCGAGGCTGAGTGGGAGCTGTTTGTGAA
>CAIWUD010000009.1 GCA_903915775.1 uncultured Chloroflexota bacterium
ACCGCCGAGCAGCCTGCCCCCGATCTGACGGCGTATGCGACAACCCTGGCCGCAGCGCTGCGTCAGGGCTGCGCCACCTATGGGCTCGATCCAATACCCACCCTGACTGTCGAACCGGGACGATCGATCGTGGCCCGTGCCGGTGTAGCGCTCTACCAGATTGTAGCTCGCAAGTGGCGTGGTGATACGACCCACTACCTGCATGTCGATGGTGGCATGGCCGACAACATCCGCCCCGCCCTCTACGGCGCACGCTACACAGCCCTGCTCGCGAATCGGGTCGATGCAGTCGCCGAAGCAGCCGTCACTATCGCGGGACGCTACTGCGAGTCGGGTGATCTGCTCATCCGCGATCTCCCACTCCCTCCCGCACACCCCGGCGATCTCCTCGCCGTAGCCGTTGCCGGAGCCTACACCCTCAGCATGGCTAGTAGCTACAACCTGACCCCGCGCCCAGCGCTCATCCTGGTGGGTGAGGGGCGGGCCAGGCTTATCCAGCGCCGTGAGCAGGAAGAGGATCTGCTTGCTCGTGATCTCCCACTAGAGATTGAGGATGCACCATGACCGAGGATGCGGCAACCTTTCCCCCAGCGGCAGACTGGTTGGCATTGCAAGGGGTTGTGATTCCTGGCCACCAGGTGGCCTCACGCCCTTCGGCCCACTACCCTGCGGGAACGATCACGCTCCAACAGCCCTTCTTCGCCGCCCTCGGGCTCGACCTGAGCGACTGCTACCTCGGCACGATCAACGTCTCGCTCGCCCCACAGACCTGGCGCTGGCTCCGGCCACGCCACACCTTTCCACTGGTGGAGTGGACAGATGCCCATCCACCCGAGACCTTCTCGTTTGCCCGCTGCTGGGTGGCAACGGATAGTGAGCATACCCTGGGCTGGATCTACTTTCCACACCCCGAAACGAAGCAGCGCCATTTCCAGGCAGCATCGCTGGTAGAGATCATTGCCCCCTGGCTTCCAACGGTCCGTTACCATGCGCCGGTCAAGCTCTGGATCGAGCCGGAAGCAGTGGCCCTAGGTGGGTGAGTGGTAACTGCGTGGGCAACTCGCCCACAAAACACCGAGCAGGCGCTTGGTGATCCCAGGTTAGCGTGATCGGCGTGCGGGAGGCGAAGGGTGAACACTTCCCATTGCTGGGGTAGCGTGCGCCAGCAAGGGCTCATGGTCAGCCGGGGGAGATCTGCCGATGCCACGACTCTCGTTCATCTACCCTGAGATGCTCTGGCTCTTACCAGTCATTGGGCTGATCTGGGCTGTTGCGCTGGCCACCCCCCGGCGCCTCACCCCTCGGCGCTTCTGGCTGAGCCTGGGCCTGCGGACGACCATCACCCTAGCGCTCGTCCTGGCCATCTCTGGGGTACAACTACTCCTCCCAGTAGCTCAGATCACCACCGTCTTCCTCCTCGACGCGAGCGACTCCCTCACCCCGACCGCACGTGCTGAAGCGGAACGTTTCATCGATGAGGCGCTACGACAGATGCCTGAGCATGGACGTGCGGCGATCGTGGTCTTCGGTGCTCAAGCTCTGGTTGAGCGTGCACCAAGCACCGAGCGTCGCCTGGGAAGAATCAACTCACTCCCCATTGCCACCCGCACCAACCTTGCCGAGGCGATCCAACTCGGGTTGGCCCTCTTCCCCGCTGATAGCCAGAAACGGCTGGTCCTCCTCTCTGACGGCGGTGAGAATAGCGGTAATGCCATTGAGGCCGCACGTCTGGCAGCTGCACGACAAGTTCCGATCGATCTCGTCGATCTCAATCTGGAGCGGGCTGAGGCTGAGGTGCTGGTGGCCCAGATCCAGGCTCCCTCACGCATACGTGCTGGTCAGACCGCGACCATTCGTGCAACGATCGAGAGTAGTGTGGCGCAGCAGGTGCGCGTGCGTCTGCTCAGTGAGACGGCCCTCCTTGATGAGCGGACCGTCGCCCTCGAAGCTGGTACGAACCAGGTCAGCTTTGCCGTTGAAGCGAGCGGGAGTGGTTTCCAGCGGCTCCGTGTGCAGATCGATGCCGAACGGGACGCTCGGGTGCAGAATAACGAGGCCGCGACACTCATGCAGATCCAGGGCCCGCCGCGGCTGCTGCTGGTAGCGGCAGAGCGTACCGATGCTCTGACCCTCGCCGAGGCCCTGCAGGCGACCAATATGCTGCCCGAGATCGTTGCTCCCGCGCTGATGCCCCCCAGTCTGGCCGATCTGAGCGTCTACGATGCGGTAGTTCTGGTCAACACTCCCGCCCTAAGCCTCCCCCCGGGGGTGATGGAGGCCCTGTCGGTCTACGTCCGCGATCTCGGGAAGGGCCTGCTGATGATCGGCGGAGATCGGAGCTACGGAGTGGGAGGCTACGGCCAGACTCCCATCGAAGCGGCGCTGCCCGTCTACATGGATGTACGTAACCGTGAGGAGCGCCCGGATCTCGGGCTGATCTTCGTCATCGATAAGTCGGGCTCGATGGATGCCTGCCACTGCGCCAACCCAGACCGCAGCGACACAACCGGGATAAGCAGTGTACGGAAGATCGATCTGGCGAAAGATGCGGTGGCCCAGGCTGCAGCGCTCCTCACGCCGCGCGATACCCTCGGCATCGTCTCGTTCGACAGCCGTGCCTTCCAGACCCTACCACCGAGCAGCGGCGTTACCGTCGAACAGGTGGTAGCGATGATGGCCGGGGTTGAGCCAAATGGCACCACCGATGTGCGGGTCGGCCTACTCGAGGCGACTGAACTCCTCCAGGATGTCGATGCACGCATCAAGCATGTGGTGCTCCTCACAGATGGCTGGGGGAGCACTGGTGATCAGACCGACCTAGCCGAGCAGATGCGTGCACAGGGCGTGACGCTCTCGGTGGTGGCTGCGGGGAGTGGCTCAGCCGACTATCTGGAGCGCCTAGCCTTCACCGGTGGCGGGCGCTACTACGCTACCGAGAGTATGGCCGATCTCCCGCAGATCTTTGTCCAGGAGACGATCACAACGGTTGGCAACTACATCATTGAACGGCCCTTCGTCCCCGTTGCCGTCGGGGAGAGCCCAGTTCTCGCTGGCGTCCGCGAACTCCCAACCCTCTACGGCTACCATGGCAGCACGCTCAAAGAGAGTGCCCGTCTCCTCCTTACGACCGACGATCATCAGCCACTACTCGCGACTTGGCAGTATGGTCTCGGACAGAGTGCCGCCTGGCTCAGTGACACCCGTGGCCAATGGTCAGCTGACTGGCTTGGCTGGGAGGGTTTCCCCCGCTTCGCCGCACAGTTGCTTGGGGCGATACTCCCTGCAGGTGGCAGCCAAGAGAACCGTACAGAGATCTTGGTCGCTGGTGGTGAGACGACGGTGCGGGTGAGTAGTGGTGAAGAGCAGCAGAACCTGACAGTTATCGCCAGCCTGATTGGCAGTGATGGTAGCCGCCGTGAACTCCCCCTCAGCCAGGTGGGGCCAGGCAGTTACCTCGGGCGGATGGAGAGCCCCGGACCGGGTAGTTACCTCGTCCAGATCAGTGGCACCAGTGCTGAACGTCTGCTCATCCAGGAGACGCTCGGCATGATTGTGCCCTACTCTGCCGAGTATCGCGGTGATCAGGCCAATCGCCCGCTGCTGAGTGAACTGGCGGCATTGACCGGTGGAGCTTGGCTGGAGCAGAGTTCCGCTGCGTTTAGCCCAGTGGCAGCCAGGGTCATGCAGGCGCAGGAGATCGGCCTGCCACTCCTCATCCTGGCTCTCTGTCTGCTCCCACTCGATATTGCCCTCCGCCGGCTGCTGCTCCGGCGCAGCGACCTGCCACAGTTCCGCGCCATGCCCCGCACTGAAAGCCCCGAAGTTGCTGCGCCACCCCAGCCTGAACAGGAGACGAGTGGGGTAGAAACCACACCCCCTGTGCCAGCGCTCGATCCCATGGAGCGGCTCCTCATTGCCAGAGAGCGTGCACGGCGCCGGAGCGCTGCTGATGATGAACCGCGGGCGTAGGGAATCGTGTCACGCTGGCGCAGCCGATGGTAGGCCGTGACTAGGGCGTAGCTGAATGGCTTCATAAGGTTGGCACAGATGCCCCCCCTCCCAACCTCCCCCCGCTGGGGGGAGGATTCCGGCTCCCTACCCCGTTGGGGAAGGGGTGGGGGAAGAGGCGCTAACTCTGTTGGGGGAAGCCAACGGATCCGTACCTCCCCTAGGGCGTCAACTCGGCATCTGCACGCAGCCGCGATCGGCTCAGAGCCACGAACATCCAGATCCCACATAGGAAGAAGATAGAGGCCAACCCAATCGCCAAACTCCAGGGTGTCACCCCGCGATCTGCAATCACCCCGGTCATGTAGGCCGAGAGGGCCATAGCCAGATTCATGGCGGCATACTCGGTGGCGAAAACGCGGCCGAGCAGGCGATCCGGCACCTGCTGCTGGATCAGGGCCGTACTAAAGACCCACTGCGTGCTCCCACCGATATGGGCAACGAGCACCAGCATGGCCGCGACCAGCAGATTTGGTGCGATGCTGAGGCCGAGATAGCCGAGACCGGTAATCCAGAAGCCCACCGGAATCGCACGGCGGAGGAACTCCGATTGGGCACCACCGATGCGCAGGGCCAGGAATGGCCCGAGCCCAGCACCGATGCCACGCATGGCATAGAGGATCCCGATGCTGATCGCACCATCGCGGCCCAGTGGGAAGACTTCGCGACCAAAGAGCGTTAGGAGAAGGAGGATGCCGCCGCCCAGGCTCCAGATCGCTTTGCAGAGCGCGAGCCAGAGCAGCGCGGGTTGGGTGATCAGGTAGCTAAAGCCGTCCCGTAGTTCGCTCCAGAGGGTAAGACCGCGGGTTGTAGCAGCTGCCGTAGCAGGTGGTACGGCCGGCTCGTGGAGACGAATAGAGGCAATGAACAGTGCCGAGAGCAGAAACGAAGCCGCATCCAGCACGAAGGCCTCCGCGACTCCTAAGGTACCTACCACGATCCCGCCAAGCGATGCACCAAGCGCTAGCATCGCCGACCAGGTAGCACTGCTGATCGCATTTGCGGTTGGGAGCTCTTCGCGACTGCAGACGCGGGGCAGGATAGCTGAACGGGCCGGCTCAAAGAAGGCCGCGAGGGCCACCTTCACCGCTACGGCTGTATAGAGGAGCCAGAGATCTTCGGGTTGGCGGACGAAGAGCAAAAGCAGTACTACGACCGCACGACCGAGATCACTGGCGATCATCACCAGTTTGCGCGGCAGACGATCGAGCAGTACCCCCGCCAGTGGGCTGATCAGGGTTCCAGGCAGAAACTCGACCAGTAAGAGCAAGCCCAGCGCCTGCCCCGACCCGGTGAGCCCCAGGGTCAGGGTGAAGAGGGCAATGCTATCGAACCAGTCGCCAAGCTGACTGACCGTCTGGCCATACCAGAGGCGTCGGAAGTTGCGATTCGTCCGCAGAAGGGTGAGGTAGCGCTGCATGGTTACGCGTACCACCAGATCGGGCTACTCACGCGAGCGTGACTTCATGAAGCGCTCAATGTCTCGGTCGGCCTCACGCTTGGCAATATCCTCCCGCTTATCGTACTGCTTCTTACCGCGAGCCACACCGAGCTCAACCTTCGCACAGTGCCCCTTGAAGTAGAGCTTCGTTGGTACCAAGGTCAGCCCCTTCTGACGGACCAGCCCATCGATACGGCTGATTTCGCGGCGGTGGAGCAGCAGTTTACGCGGGCGCGTCGGCTCATGGTTAAAGTAGGTGCCCGACTGCTCATAGGGCGAGATATGGGCCTCGTAGAGGAAAACCTCTTCGTTGAAGACGCGGGCGTAGCTGCCACGCAGGTTAACCCGCCCGGCCCGCACCGACTTGATCTCACTACCGGTGAGCACAATCCCGGCCTCAAAGGTCTCTTCAATATCATAGTCGTGGCGCGCTTTACGGTTATCGGCCACGATAGCTGAGTGGGTAGATTTCGTCGTCATGGTTCTGGAGCCTTGACTCGCTCATGCCAAGAGTCTCCATTATAGCACGTGGGCAGGGGTGGTGCAGTGGGTGTACCTGTTCACTGTTGGGAGAAGCCAACGGTAGGGCAACCACGGGGGGTTGCCCCAACAGTCGTTGTACCTCTTCGCGGGTGAGATGCTCGCGCTCCGGGGGACGTGTACACGGAAACCCTTTGAAGCTGGACGTGGTATGATACGGATCGGGACGCACCGGCGCCCAGCAACCTGGAGTAGGTACCCTATGGAGTATGCCCTAGATCGGTTCACGGCGGAGATCACTGCAGCGATTGCGGCAACGAAGCGCGTGCCACCGGAACTGATTGAACTGGTCACCCCGAAGGCGAACATACCGGCCGATCTCGCCTTTCCAACCTTTAAGGCGGCCAAGGCTCTTGGCGTTGCGCCGCCCCAACTCGCCGCCGAACTGGCCGCACAGATCCAGCCTACAGCTGATGTACTGATCGGTGCAGTTGTTGCAACCGGCCCATTCCTCAACTTCAGCCTCCATCCGGAGCGTCTAGCGCACATGGTGCTCACCACCATTGCGCTTCAGGGCGACCAGTATGGGGCCCAAGCTGATGGTGCTGGAAAGACCGTCGTGGTCGACTATTCGGCACCAAATATTGCCAAGCGCATGCACGTGGGCCACATCCGCTCCACGATCATCGGTCAGGCGATCGTCAATATCTATCGCGCCACGGGTCATACGGTGATTGGTGACAACCATGTAGGTGACTGGGGCAAGCAGTTTGGGGTGGTACTCGCCGCCATCGAGCGCGAAGGCCAAACTAGAGCCGTTGGTGAAGCGGCCCTGGCCGAACTTGAGGCGCAGTATGCGCGTTACTCCACTGCCGCCAAAGAAGATCCCGAGCTCGATGCCCGGGCCAGGCACTGGTCGCTCCGACTTGAGCAGGGCGACCGTGAGGCACGGGCGATCTGGCAGTGGTGCGTCAACCTCACCATGAGCGCGGCACAGCGGAACTACGACCGCCTGGGGGTGCAGATTGACCACGCCTATGGCGAGAGTTTCTACGAGCCGATGCTCGCTGAGATGATCCAACAGGCACTTGATCGTGCGGTTGCGTTTCGTGATGATGGGGGTGCAGTTGTTGTCGAGAATCTGCAGAACCTACCAACGTTTCTGCTGCAACGCAGCGATAGTGGTACGCTCTACATGACCCGCGATCTGGCGACGGTCGTCTTTCGTCTGCGCGAGTTCGCCCCCAGCGCCATTATCTACGTGGTCGGTGAACCGCAGGCGCTCCATCTGCGCCAACTCTTCGCCCTTACCAGGGCGATGGGTTATGCCAACGATGTTGCACTGAGCCATGTTGCTTTTGGGACGATCTTCGATACGACGGGTCAGCCCCTCTCGACGCGGCGGGGCAATATGGTCTACCTCGAAGCGCTCCTCGACGATGCCGTTGCACGGGCCCGATCGGTGGTCGAGCAGAAGAGTCCCGAGCTGCCTGACGGCGAGAAGCAGGCGATAGCCGAGGCTGTCGGGGTAGGCGCCGTGGTCTACAACGATCTCTACCAGGATCCCAAGCGGAACATTACGCTCGATTGGGAACGCATGCTCGCCACCGAGGGCAACAGTGCGACCTATCTCCAATACTCCCACGCACGCTGCTGCTCCATTCTGCGCCGAGCGCGTGAGGATGGCGGGAGTGGATCCCACCTCGATGCAACGCTGCTCACCCATCCCGCTGAGGTGCGCCTGATCAAACATCTGGCCCGTCTGCCCGATGCACTGCGGGAGGCCGCAGAACGCTACGCCCCCTTCGTGATTGCCGATTGGTGCTACGCCACCGCACGTGAGTTTGGGGTCTTCTTTGAGCAGTGCTCCGTGCTCAAGGCCGAGACGCCAACCCTGCGTAGTGCCCGCCTCGCGCTGACCGCAGCAACGGCACAGGCCCTGCGGCGCGGGTTGGCACTGCTCGGCATCAGAGCCCCTGAGCGCATGTGATACCCCACACACTCTACTGAGGATAGTATGTTACCTTTCACTTCCATTCAAGCCGTCCTCTTCGATATGGATGGCGTGCTCTACCGGGGTAAACAGATCCTCGCCGGGGTCCACGAGTTGCTGAGCTTTCTGAGTGAGCGTGGGATTGCCGCGGCTTGTATTACAAATAACGCCTCACTCACCCCGGCGCAGTACGAGCAGAAGCTCACCACCATGGGTATCGCCATCCCAGGTGAACGGGTCATCACCTCAGCTATTGCAACGGGGCGTTACCTGCGCACCCACTATCCATATGGTACGCGGGTCTTTATCGTCGGCATGAGTGGTCTACGTCAAGCGCTGCTGGCCGACGGCTACTTTGTCGAGGATGATGAGCAGCCGGAACTAGTTGTCCAGGGGGTCGATTTTACCCTAACCTACGAGACCCTCCGCAAGGCCACCCTCTGCATCCGGCGTGGGGCAACCTTTATCGCCACGAACCCTGATACCACCTTCCCATCAGAGGAAGGGCTGATCCCGGGTGCCGGATCGATCACCGCTGCCCTCGTAGCGGCGAGTGAGACGATCCCGCTGGTGGTGGGTAAACCAGCGCCGACCATGTTTCGGGTAGCCGCCGAGATGTTGAGCGTACCAGCCGCCGCAACCCTCGTGATCGGCGATCGCCTCGATACCGACATCGCCGGAGCCATATCCGCCGCGATGCTATCGGCCCTTGTCCTCACCGGTGTGAGTAGTCGTCGTGCTGCCGAGAGCAGTCCGATACAGCCCACAGCCATCTTTGCCGACCTGCCCGCGCTCCTCACAGCATGGCGCATGTCTGGGTAGTCTGGGGCCCACCCCATGAGTAGTTCGAACCGCTCCACCCCCCCCATGCTGGTCGCCTACGATCGGCAGGCTGTCTATACCCTACTGCGCGAGCAGACGACTCTGGGCCTCCGCGCTCTGCTGAGCACCGGTACCTTGACGCAGCAACTCGAACCTGCCCAGATCGACGAACTGGATGCCCACCTCGAGGCTTGGGTACAGCGCGCTCTGGGGCCACTACACCTCCGTGACGCACTCCTGGTTGATGGGCAGCGTGGGCGGCGGGTCTTCAGCCTGCTCTGTGCCGCTCAGAGGAGTGAGCAGGCCCCTATTCCGACGAACCTGATCTCACGGCTGCCAGTACTGCCGTCGAGCCTTGAGCAGATCCCCCCCTCCCTTGCAACAGCCCCCGCCCTGGTCGCCCTGGCTGCACGGGCGCAGCGTAGCAAGCTGGCCTTGGCAATCTTGGATGAAGCTGAGAACCACCCCTTCCCTGATGATCTAGAAGCACTCACGCCACCGCTACCGCTGCCTGCTCCTCCTACTGCAGAGCCGTTCGAACAGCCAGTTGGTTGGCGACGGCGTGGTGCGCTCCTGCTTACCCTCAGTGGGGCACTCCTCCTGCTCCAGCCCTTGCTCCAGGGGAGTATCCCCAACCACCCCGCTGGCCTCCCCCTGGCCCTGCTCACCCTGGCCCTCCTCGTTGGTATTCGGGCCGGTTGGGCGGGCTACACCGGTTCGCTCTGCATCTGGTTGGTAGCTAATCTCCCGAGCTTTCGCCACGGTAGCAGCCTGCCGGCCAGTCTCTGGCCCGCACTCCCCCTGATTATCGTTGGACTGCTCCTGCTCTGGTATGACCCACGAGTACGCGCTATGTGGGCATGGATCAGGCAACAGTTACGCCTGAGGGTATAGTTCACATCGGCGGGAGGCATGGAGGGCACGGCCCTCCACAAAAACAACCAACCCAGCCCTGGTGCCGCCAGCGGGTCACGCCGGCGCAGCCGAAACTGAAGCATGCCTGAGGCATGGTTCAAACCAGCTTGACCCGCTTCCGGGAGGTGTGGAGGGCGCAGCCCTCCACAAAAACAACCAACCCAGCCCTGGTGCCGCCAGCGGGTCACGCCGGCGCAGCCGAAACTGAACCATGCCTTAGCGCTACTAGCGTTGGGTTAGAGGTGTACCGTAGTTGTGGTAGAGGGGAAGAGGTGGAGGGATGTCGCTCGAGATCGAGGTGCAGCTGATCGCGGTTCTGGTTGCCGCAGCCTGTGCACTCCCAGGGGTGTTTCTCGTGCTGCGTCGTATGGCAATGCTCAGCGATGCCATCAGCCACACCGTGCTGCTCGGTATTGTTCTGGGCTACCTCATCACCCGCGATCTCGCCTCACCGCTCCTCTTCATTGGTGCGGCAGCCACCGGGGTATTGACGGTCAGCCTGGTCGAGCTGTTGAACCGCACGGGTCTGGTGAAGGAGGATGCCGCGATTGGGCTGATCTTCCCGGTGCTGTTTAGCATCGCGGTCATCTTGATCTCGCGCTATACGGGAAATGTTCACCTGGACATTGACCGTGTCCTCTTGGGAGAACTGGCCTTTGCGCCCTTTGATCGTTTGACCATAGCAGGGCTCGATCTGCCCCGTGCGCTAGTGGTAGGCGCCGTCGTACTCCTGCTCAATCTCCTCCTCCTCGGGCTCTTCTACAAAGAGCTGAAGCTCGCCACATTTGATGCCGGCCTGGCAGCCGCTCTGGGCTTTGCCCCCACCCTGATTCATTACGGACTGATGAGTGTGGTGTCGATCACCGCCGTCAGTGCGTTCGACGCCGTAGGCTCAATTCTGGTGATCGCGCTCATGGTTGGACCGCCAGCCATTGCCTACCTACTCACCGATCGCCTTGCTATGATGTTGCTGCTGAGTGTGGCTATTGGTGCCCTTAGTGCCATAGGTGGCTATTGGCTCGCCTACTGGCTGAATGTCTCGATTGCCGGTGCCATGGCGAGTGTCGTGGGGGCACTCTTCCTCATCGCCTACCTGCTGGCACCGGAGCGTGGTCTGCTGGCGATCGGAGTGCGGCGGGAACGTCAGCGCTGGGAATTTGCCCAGCAGATGCTGACGTTGCATTTGCTGAACCATGAGGGAAGTGATACCGCACTCACGGAGTCGACGTCCGATCATCTTACTACCGACATGCGCTGGTCACCAGCCTTTGCAGCGGCCGTTCTGCGCCGTGCCGAGCAGGCAGGTCTCGTGCAGCAGCATGACAAACTCCTCCTCCTCACAGATCGCGGGCGTCGCGTGGCTCAGGAGGCGAGCCTACGCTAGGGCGAGGCGTACCTGTTCACACTTCTCCTGGAGCGAGGGCGTCTCGCCCTCGTAGCACACTTCTCCTGGAGCGAGGGCGTCTCGCCCTCGTAGCGCCCCCCCATACGGGCAACCCCCGGTGGTTACCCTGCTGTTGGCTTACCCCAACTGTGAACAGCGAGGGCGAGGCGTGTCGCAAACGAGCCTGACCATTCGACGAGAGGGGTGAAGGACGAAGCCGTCCCTGGCTGTTCAAGCCAGTACGAGGGCTGCCGTGACAACCATGAGCGCGAGGAGGGTCACGATAATGGCAATGCGGACGGACAGACTCAATAGGGGCTTGCGCTCATCCGGGATAGCGTATGGAGCGAGGTCGACACTCAGGAGTCGGCTGTAGCTCCGTAGGGCTGGCCTGAGGTCGTGCTGTGGTACGAAGCTAAACTCCCCCTGCTCAATCGCTTGGAGGAACTCCCAGCGGACTCCACACGCATAGCTCGCCTCAAGGAGGCTTAGACCACGTTGTTGCCGCGCAATGGCGAGATGAGCCCCGAGGTGCGGTGGTTGCCTACTCGTATGGGAGCCACGTTGGGCCAAGGTGAGAACAGAGCTATTGGGAGGAAGTGGAGTTGGAGTAGGGGGCCTAGTCGTGGGAGGCGAAGGAGCGCGATCCTGTGCGCCTGGCTGAGCTTGTCGCGATGGGGGAACGCTGCTCCTGCGCAGCACAGCCTCAATCCGGGCGATGAGTTGGCTCTGCTTGAAGGGCTTACTCAGGTAGTCGTCGGCCCCTCCTGTTAACCCATGGATCACGTCCTCATCACCATCTTTTGCGGTAAGCATGATGATCGGGACGCTGGAGCTCGCCCTAATCTGGCGACAGAGATCCCAGCCACTGATCTCGGGCATCATGACATCGAGGAGAATCAGATCGGGTTGACGCCGTGCCAGTTCGCTCATCGCCTCGGCGTAGCGCTGATAGGTTACCACCTCGTAGCCTGCTCCACCCAACTGGTGCTCGAGCAGCCTACAGATCAGTGGCTCGTCGTCAATCACCATAATGAAGGTAGGCATCTACGCTCCCTGCTCTCTAGGGCATGTGACGTATCAGCGGGACGATGGTGCGCGAGGCGTGGAGGGCGAAGCTCTCCCAACCCAACCCTGGTCAAGAAACCTTATCCAAGACGGTTGTCACGCGCAAAGAGAGCCAGGCGTGTTCGGTTCGCAAGATCGAGCTTGTCAAGTAGGCTACGGATATGGGCGTGTACGGTGCGTACCGAGATGCGCAACTCATCGGCAATTTGCTGATTGGTCATGCCCCGACCCACATACCCCAATACTTCAATCTCGCGCGGGGTCAGATCGGCAAGTGGTTGGTTGGATTGCGAGGATTGGTGGGGGCTCTGAGCCAGGCGCTGGATCACGAGTGGGTGTAGGGCACGGCCACCACGGGCAACGGTTCTGATTGCTTCCAGGAGCTCATCAGGTGAAGAATCTTTGATCATGCAGCCGGCGACTCCCGCCTGTATTGCGCTCAGCACCTTCTCATCATCGGTGAAACTCGTGAGCACGAGGATACTGGTTTCTGGTGCGACCTGTTGTATCGCCGTAATTGCCTGCGTTCCATCCATCTCAGGCATGACAAGGTCGAGTATGAGTACATCCGGCGAGCTCTGTGCCACCAATTGAACCGCTTCACGGCCATTCCGTGCCTCACCCACTAGTTCAAACTCCGGTCTGGTAGAGAGGAGGAGGCGGAGACCCTGGCGGACAATTGGATGATCATCGGCAATGAAGATTTTGATCGAATCTAGTGTTGGCATGGCGTAGTGTAATGATGGAGATTCAGAGTCGTTGTTGACGCTCACCCAGCCATGCATTCATTGTAGCGCATGAACCCGGATTCTACCCTACTCGGCTGTTTCAATGTTGGCTGCACCGACGTTAAGGCGAGGTTATGGGTATTTGCGGAGGGCTTCGCCCTCCACACCTCCCGTACGCATGCCTCAGTACGGCACAGGGAGATCGCTCTGGGCCAGGAGCCGAATAGGTAGCAGGAGCCGCACACTGGTACCTTGACCAGGGGTAGTGGCGATGTTGAGTTGCCCACCGATCGCTTCAGCCCGCTCGTGCATCGTACTGAGACCAATGCCACCCGTCCGTGCTGTAACCTCAAAACCGCGGCCATTGTCACATATTTCTACGAGCAACCCCGCACTACTCTGGCATAGCACCACCGTAATCACCGTTGCAGCGGCGTGGCGCAGTGCATTATTGAGGGCCTCCTGAATGATGGCATAGATCTGCGGTTCTATGGTTGGTGTGTTTGGTCGCTGGTACGCATCGGCCTCTAAGCGAACCATCACTCCCGTACGCTGTTCAACCGCCTCAAGCCGCAGGCGCAACATCTCTACCAGCCCCAACTCCTCCAGTTCGGGTGAGCGCAGTTGGTAGATCAGCAGACGCATCTCTTTGAGGGTCTGGTGAGCAATCCCCTCAATCTGCCCAAACCACACGACGAGATCGCTCGATGTCGCCTCATACGCCTTGAGCGACCAGGCGCGTGCCAGTAGGGTCAGGCTGTAGAGTGACTGCACGATCGAGTCGTGCAACTCACGAGCGAGTCGTCTGCGCTCCTCCTGGGCAGCCTGAGTAACCGTCTGCTCATAGCGGCGGATCTGTTCGAGCGCACTGCTGAGCATGCTGGCAATAATCTGAGCCAGTTCAAGATCGTCCGGGGTAAAGTCCGCATATGCTGCATCTCTCCATGCCACGAGGAGACCGCTGCCTACGCCCCGTGCCAATAGGGGTTGGACCAGACCCTTGTTCGCACGGGACGTGTATGCAGCGGCGGCAGAAGGGCAGAGCACTGGGTCGTACTGCTCGGAATTGATGAGTTGTCCCAGCCCACTGGTCAAGACCTGTTGGGCTAGGGGGGCCTCATCGATAGGCGTGCT
>CAIWUD010000010.1 GCA_903915775.1 uncultured Chloroflexota bacterium
AGATGTCATCACCACGCGGGCGCATCTATCTCATGAAGGCCGTGGATGAGGGCCGGATCGGTCTGCAGAGTGAAGTCTTCCAGGAGCAGATGAGCCAGTGTCTTAACTGTCGTGCCTGTGAGGCAGTCTGCCCCTCGGGTGTGCAGTATGGAGCCATCCTGGAGGCGAGTCGGGCGCAGATCGAGCAGGCCAAGGCGTCTGGCTCACTCCCTGGTGCGCAGCAGCCAGCCAAGGAGCAGCAGCTCGAGCCGCGTCCCCTCTGGCAGCGGGCTCTACGTGGTGCAGTTTTTGGCGGGCTCTTCAAGCAGATGGGGCTCTTCCGAGCCTTCTCGGGCTCGATGCGCCTCTACCAGCGTAGCGGTGCCCAGTGGGTTGCCCGGAAGAGCGGCTTGCTCAAGCTGATCGGCATGGCTGATACGGAGCAGATGCTCCCCCCGATCAGTGACCGTTTCGTGGTGCCGCAGGGCCAGCGCTTTCCCGCCGAGGGCCAGCGACGCCACAGTGTCGCTGTGGTGGCGGGCTGTATCATGAGCACGGCCTTTGCCCATGTTCACGAAGCAACGATCCGCGTACTCCAGAAGAATGGCTGCGACGTTCTGCTCCCCTCTGGTCAGGGTTGCTGTGGTGCGCTCCACACCCACGGCGGTGATCTCGAGGGTGGACGAGCATTAGCTCGGCAGAATATCGCCGCCTTCGAGAGCCTCGGCGTAGACGCCATTATTGTGAATGCTGCCGGGTGTGGGAGTACGCTTAAGGAGTATGGCCACCTACTGCACGATGATGCGGCGTGGCACCAGCGCGCCGAGGCGTTCAGTGCCAAGGTGAAAGATATCCACGAGTTCCTAGCCGGGATCGAGCTCAACCGCAGCGCCCTGGGCCGCCTTGAGGTGAGTGTCACCTACCAGGAGCCATGCCACCTGGCCCATGCGCAGCGCATCAGTGCGCAGCCACGAGCGATGTTGCAGGCTATTCCCGGCCTCGAGTTGCGTGAGATGCACGAGAGCTCCCTCTGCTGTGGCAGTGCCGGTATCTACAACGTGACCCAACCGGCCATGGCCGCGCAGCTCGGCGCACGTAAGGTGAAGAATGCCCTCGCCACCGGAGCAAAGGTTATTGCAACCGCCAATCCCGGCTGTGCCCTCCAGCTTGCCGGCGAGCTACGCCGCCGCGGTGAGGAGGTTCAGGTGCGCTATGTCGTCGAGTTACTCGATGAGAGCTACCGGCGTGGCGCTGGTGCATAGCCAGCCTGTGCGGTAGGAGGTGTGGAGGGCGCCGCCCTCCACAAAAAAACCTAACCCTGGTCTTACCAGGGGGAAGGGTAAACAGGTACCCATCCATGAACGTAACCTTTCCACCCCTCCAGGCCCGGAACCTGAATGGACGCACGTTCAACCTGCCGACCGATTTGGGTGGTCGTTACGCTGTACTGCTCATCGCGTTTCAGCGCTGGCACCAAGATCTAGTTGATGGCTGGTTCCCCTTCCTGGATCAGCTCCTCGCTCTCTACCCAGAGCTGCGAGCCTACGAACTGCCGATGATCGGTGGGGCCTACAGTCTGGCGCGTCCTTTCATTGACGGTGGCATGGCCGCGTCCATCGGGGATCCCGCTGTGCGTGAGCGTACGCTCACCATCTACACCGATGTGCGACGGGCCATGGCAGCGCTAGCGATTCGCAGCAACGAGACGATCACCCTCCTGTTGGTAGATCGATCGGGAACGATATTCTGGCGTGAGGAGGGTGCGTTCCAGGCTGAACGTGCTGCTGGTCTGGAACGGACCTGTGCAGCACTGCTTGTGTAGCACACTGTTGGCGAGAATCTGCTCTATTTTCGCACGCACGAAAACTGCTGCCACTTCCTTGAGACGGCGGCTTCCCTCACCTTCCTGCGCATGGAGTTGTGGTACTACACCGATGCCCATCGCAAGGGGTGGCAACATCCGCTAGAACAGTCGCCGATCGCAATAGGTAATGGTACTGATTCCGATTTGGTATTGCTGCTCTTTTTGTTTCACATACGCGATAGATTCAGGCACGCCACGCCCAACATCAATCAAAATATCGGTGTCTATGAGCAACGAAACGCTACTACTCACGCCATTCTGCCTTTCGGCGCTCACGCAGCCAGGCCTGAGTATCTACCAGGTCGGTGCGGTTGGCCCACATGCCCACAAATGGTTCCTGAGCGAGATCTTTTGGCGCGGGCTTTGACGTGGGTGCAGAAGCGTATTTCGCCTGTAGAAAGGCCAGAAAATCAAGCATATGCTGCTGAACATCTTCGGGGAGGGCCTGATACTGTTGCCATAAGGTTTTCTGATCCATACACGGTTCCTGACCAGCCTGCGGGTTACTCCACGCGATTCAGTATGGCATAGCGCTGCTGAGCCCCGCTGCATATTGCTAGCACCAGGGTGCAGTGTAACGTCTTGTGGCGTGGGGTAGCGATAGTTCCCTGCGTGCCACCACGTCCCGTAAGACGTTACACCCTGCCCTCACCACGAAAGGCATTGACAGGTGGGCGGAAAAGCGCTATACTCAATGTGTGCAAAGTATGTGCAAAATATTTTCGGGAGCGTTGTAGCTACAAGCTCAACCAGCAGAGAGGACAGATCCATGATCAAAGTAAATCGGCGGGCCTACATTGAGCAGAGCACGCCTGAAGCGATCTTCACTGCCCTCTCCGACTCGCAGAGCATCGCCAACCTCCTCCCCCGTGTACAGAAGGTGGAGTTGCTCAACCGTGACGAGACGAACCGTAAGGCACGCCTGGTAACCCATATGGGCCTGGGCGGCATCTTCGGGACGATCCGCTGCGAGGGTGATCTGACCTGGGTGGACGGTCGCGAGATTGTCTTCAAGGTGCGCACTCCCGTACCAGTTGAGACGCGCTGGAGTCTGGTTCCGGCCGTGAACGGTACTGATGTCCACGCCAGCATG
>CAIWUD010000011.1 GCA_903915775.1 uncultured Chloroflexota bacterium
CCGCGGCTTTGTGCGTAGCCACCGGGTAGAGCAGCGCACCTACTTGCGCCGGCTCCTGCTCCAGCGTGAACCGACCCGCACCGTGATCTCGATGATGCGTAACGCAGGCGGGATCGATCGTAACGGTATTGCCCAAGAGCTCCAGACCCTAGCCCCCTTGGCCCACACGACCGCCTACCGCCGTGCCTGTACGGTTGCTACATGGCTCACCGCCGTCGGCTTGGCGGTCTGGCACGAGGGGCTCCTCCGCTATGATGGACCGACCTTCCCCTTCGCTCCTCACGCCCTCACCATCAATCCACCCCTGGGCAGTTCGTCCGAACGGCTTCCATAAGCGCGATCGCCGTTCAGTAGTGCTCATTGCGGACACACGTTCGTCTGTGTCGGCACCCCGCTGAAGATCACTTCGAGCGTCGATCCATCACCAAAAGTTACCGTACGGTGGGTGCGGGTGATCGCCTTCGTGATCTCCGTATCACCCTCTCGTGTAATGACACATCCATCGACGTAGGTCTTCTCGCTACTGTCGACGACGCCACCGTGCAGCATGCTGAGCATCAACTCGTGCACCACCGCGAGTCGGACGGGGGCAAAGAGGGCAATGCCCCCGATCGTCAACGCTCCGACGACGATCAATCCAAGCAGAATCAGGATACTCCTTGTCCCCACACCACGCTTTCTGGGACCACCAGTCGGCGGATTCTTCGTGGGCGGTCTACCGGTCTGCTGCATGATCATGGTTCACCTCAAGGTCAACTCACACGCTGGTGAGAGGTTCGATCACGTGCAAAGGGCCGGTTCTGAACCATGCATGAGGCACGATTCAGATCAGCGTGACCATCTGACGGGAGGTTTGGAGAGCTTCGCTCTCCACAAAAGAGCCCGACCCAACACTGGTACCGCCAAACGGTCAAGCTATTGCCCCGGGCCCGGGCAATGAATCGAGTGGATCGATCTCAGCGAGACGCGCACCACTCGTCACCCCAGCTCCCTGATGGTAGGCCAGACAGCGTACGATGCCCGCATATGGGGCAACCACCGTATGCTCCATCTTCATCGCCTCTAGCACCATCAGTGCCTGCCCCTCATGGACTTGCTCCCCCTCACTCACGAGCAGACGCACGACTGTGCCGGGCATAGGCGCTACGAGATTGGCCGCTCCGTGACTAGTACGCACCCGTACCGCACTATCAACACTCAACGCTACTCCATGGGTCAGGCGGTAGGTAGAACCCTGCCATGCTACCAGGATCGCTCCATCTGCTGCCCGTGCCAACCATAGGCGCACAGTACTGCTGCCTAATTCGAGGATCAGTTCGCCAGACTCACGCCGCATCAAGCTTACTCGTGCCGTCACATCGGCAACGGTAACCTCCCACTGTGCATCATACCTGTAAGCCAACAGATGATGCTCCCGACCATCGCTCATCAAGCGTACCGACATCCCATTCCCAGCAAGTCGCCAATGCGTTGCGAAGGGATCGCTGCTCATCGACTCTCGATCGAGCTCCCACAGGGCAGCTGCGGCTAACACCTCCGGTGGCACCTCGGGTGATCCCGTCTCTATAAGTGAGTGGTCCCCGAGGAAACCCGTATGGGTATCACCAGCGGCGTAGACTGGATGAGCCACAACGGCACGCAGCAGGGGTAGGTTTGTTGTCAACCCAAGGAGCGCTACTTCATCGAGGACACGCCCCATTCGTGCCACAGCCGCCTGGCGACTCTCACCGAAGACGATCAACTTGGCGATCAGGGGATCGTAGTGGACCGTGATCTCATCACCACGCACCACACCTGCATCGATCCGCACCCCTGGCCCGGACGGCAACTCAAGGAGCGCCAACCGTCCAATCGCTGGTAGATAACTCACAGGATCTTCAGCGTAGAGCCGGGCTTCAATCGCATGACCACGGAGGAGAAGCTCCTCCTGACGCCAAGGGAGGCGCTCACCAGCGGCAATCGCGATCTGCCAACGCACAAGATCGAGACCACTCACGAGCTCCGTCACCGGGTGCTCCACCTGCAGCCGGGTGTTCATCTCAAGGAAGTAGAACGCTCCCGCCGCATCCAGGATGAACTCAATCGTACCTGCATTCACATAGCCAGCAGCACGCGCAATACGTACCGCCGCTTCACCCATCTGATGGCGCAGGAGGGGTGTTAATGCTGGTGAGGGAGCCTCTTCAATGATTTTCTGGTGCCGACGCTGGATCGAACACTCACGCTCGCCCAGGTGGAGGATATTCCCGTGGGCATCAGCCAGGATCTGGATCTCTACATGGCGCGGACGGATCAGCAGCCGTTCGAGTAGCACCGTAGGATCACCAAAAGCCCCCAGCGCCTCCCGCTGCGCTCCAGCTAGGGCCAGACTGAACTCCTGGCGCTGGTAAACTGCACGCATGCCCTTCCCGCCACCACCGGCACTCGCCTTGATCAACAGCGGGAAGCCTACCCGCTCGGCCTCACTTAGCAGACGCGCCTCACGCTGATCCTCACCATCGTAACCGGGTACCACCGCCACCCCAACAGACTGGGCCAGTTGACGTGCCCCAATCTTTCCGCCCATGATTCGCATCGCTGCTGGAGGGGGACCAACAAAGACTAGCCCAGCGTCCGCACAGAGCTGCGCAAACTCCGCATGCTCGGCAAGAAACCCGTAGCCAGGATGCACTGCCTCGGCACCAAGGGCACGGGCGGCCGCAACAATAGCCTCTGGGCGCAAGTAGCTCTCGACTGCAGGTGCAGGCCCTATGCAGATAGCTGCATCGGCCAGGCGTACGTGGAGTGCCTGTGCATCGACCGTCGAGTAGACTGCCAGCGGGCTCATTCCGAGTTCCCGACAGGCCCTGATGATCCGCACCGCGATCTCGCCGCGGTTGGCGATCAGGATACGCTGAAACATAACTCACTTTAGGCTTTTACGCGACCGCGCCGCACGCCACCTCGATGGAACGAGCCTTCCCGGGGCCTCCGCCCGCTCATGCCTGCTGATGCCCCTCACTTCAACTTGGGAATCACATGCTCACCATAGGCCTTGATCCACTGCTCCTGATTGCGCCCAACGTTGTGAACATAGATCGCATCAAAGCCGAGATCGAGGAAGCCCTGGAGATGCGCCCGGTGCTCCTCAAGATCGGGCGAGATCAGTACGCGACCTTTGAAGTTCTCGGGCCGCACGAGACGCGCCATCGCCGCGAAGTCTTCCGGGCTGCGTACGTCCTGTTTGGGGAAGTTCATCCCACCATTTGGCCACTCCGTCATAGCACTCTGGAGAGCCTCCTCGTAGCTTTCAGCCCACGAGACATGGAGTTGCAGCAGCTTTGGCATCCGCGACGGATCCTTACCTGCCTCCCGCGCCCCGGTAGCAAAGTGGTCGAGAATTCCGCGTAGCTTCTCATGGCTGGCACCGGGGGTGATCAACCCATCACAGACCTTCCCGGCCCAACGTAACGTCTGCGGACCAGTAGCAGCAATGTAGATTGGTACCGGACGCTCAGGCAGGGTCCAGAGGCGCACCTTATTCATCTTGAAGTAGCGCCCTCGGTAGCGCACCTCTTTACCAGCGAGGAGCCGTTGGATGATCTCGGTTGCCTCCTGAAGCATCTCGAAGCGAATGAGCGGATCTGGCCATTCACCGGCAACTACATTCTCATTCAACAACTCACCACTACCGAGGCCGAGCCAGAAGCGACCAGGGAACATGGCACCAACTGTTGCCGCCGCCTGGGCAATCACCGAAGGGTGGGTGCGAAAACTGGGACAGGTAACCCCTGGTCCAAAATCACCCTTGGTAACCATGCCCAGAGCACCCATCCAGCTATACGCGAAGGCGTTATGACCCTGAGCTGGTACCCAGGGCTGGAAATGGTCCGCCGCCATTACCCCCTGAAAGCCGTACTGCTCAGATAACCTACACTGCTCGATCAACTCAGTGGGGTGAAACTGCTCAAGTGCTGCGGAAAGCCCAATCTGTGGCAAGTGAGATTCCTTTCATCGACACGGCGTGGTACAGAACCGTCAAACTGGTTTGAGCCAGGCCTCACTCTTCTACTACCACACGCTGAGATGACCGCGAACCCGCTGAACGCGATGCAGCAGGTCCCTCGATCAACTCACGCAGTCGGAAGAGCTGAATACGCATGTCTAATTCAGCCATGAACCGCCCGATGCCTACCACGAAGACGCGCAGGCTTTCGTTAGCTACCTCATATTCAACCCGGTTCTGCACGACCACCCGTGAGCCATCAACAAACCAGCGCCAGAGCTCCTGCCCCTCCCAAAGCCCACTCATCTTCAGCAGGATGTGCTGATCATCACGCTCAACCACATGGTAGGTCGCTCCTGCTAGGGCCAACGACTTCAGCCGCATCATGTGCGAGCTACCCAGTGTCATTAACTCACCCTCAATCGGCTCGAATGTGATGAGTGGTGAGCGCCACTGATTCATCAGCGCTGGCTCGGTTAGGTAGCGAACTACGACATCCGGCGTTGTAGCAATCGAGACCCACTCCTCTTGCACAATCATAGCTCTACCTCCACACAGTTCGCTTTCTTCAGAGTAACTGGTCGCACCTCTCCCTGGTGAGACCAAGGTTGGATTCAGGCTTTTTTCACCCCTCCTGTAACGTTATCATGCCGAGGGGAAGCACACTCCATCGCTTATGCGAGGGGGCCCTCGATCGTGGCACGATAGTACTTCTCAACTGCCTTCTTTGCCAGTAACGCGGGATAGCCGCTCATCTGTACCCCAAGCGGGTTGCCCACGGCGTAGTGTGGGCCAAGCGAGACGAGCTCACCTAGCTTTAATGGCTCATATGAGCGTGGTGCCTGACCCTCAAGCTCTGCGAAGAGAGCCTGCGCGAGGTGAGTACCCTGACGCATCGCATAGCTTGCAGTTGCGGGTACCGTTCCCTCACCAGGGCTGTCTGGGATCGCAGCACAATCACCTGCAGCAAAGATAGACGCGTAATCGACAACCCGTAGGTAGCGATCGACCACCACCCGCCCCAAACTATCAACGGGAAGGCCTGAGGCAGCCAGGAGTTCTGGACCACGGATGCCGCCGGACCAGACAATCGTCGCGGCCCGTAACACTCGTTGGCCGTTCACCCGCAGCATCTGCGGCTCCACCGCCTCAACTAATGTATCGAGGTAGACGCTCACGCCCAGATTATCAAGGGCTTGTTCAGCGGTAAGGGTGGCCCATGAACCAAACTGGGGCAGGAGCGACCGGGTCCGCTCAACGAGGGCAATTCGCACTTCACTTCGTGGGGCACCAGTCTCACGACAGAGATCATCGGCCCACCCAGCAAGTTCACCTGCAAGCTGGCAACCGGTGTAGCCACCACCAACGATAGCGGTAGTCATCAGGACTCGCTGCGCTTTGGTATCACTCGTCTTTGCTGCAGCAGTAAACTGCGCAACAATATGCTCACGTAGCCGAATGGCCTGCTCGTAGGAGTGTAAAGTCAAGGTATGTTCACGCGCCCCCGGCACACGACCATACGCCGTCTCGGCACCTAGCGCAATCACGAGGCGGTCGTACGCCAACGCACGCCCATCTGTAAGCTGAACGAGGCGCCCCACAGGATCGATGCGGGCGATCCTCCCCTCAACCAACTGTACCCCACTGCCACTTAGCAGCGGGGCTAACTCGTAGATCGCCTTCTTGTCAGGCATCGCAGCCGTAGCAGTCAGATGGAGCACCTGTACGAGTTGATGGTAAGGGTACTGGTCAACGAGTGAAACCGTATCATCACGACCGCTCTGGCGCAACAGCCGATCGAGATCGATAGCTGCACGCAGCCCAGCATACCCGGCGCCAAGAATCACGATGTGCATACGCGAGATTACTCTGTCTGTCTAACTTTATGGTCTGGCGGCACCAAAGCTCGGTTGGGGTTTTTCGTGGCGGGCTGCGCCCTCCACACCTCCCGTAACGAGGAATTACTTCCTACCCTTCTAGATACCGCAGAGAAGCAATTCTCCATCTGCCTTTAGCATACCATAGATTGTCCGAGGTAGCAGGTACAATGGGCACATGAGATCCAAACGCCTCCTATGCACATGCATCCTTCTAGGAACAACAAAAGGCGCAACCGACGCGACATGTCGGTGATTATCCACCAATCAGTCACATCAGTTGCGCCCTGCCCATCGCTAATACGTGTCACGCACTGGGCGTAGTGGGCTTCTCGACCCACTCGTCAACCTTGGCCGCAGCCTTTTCCACCTGATCTGCAGCCCGGTTCGTCGCCCGACCTACGCTTGAACCAAACTCGTCCGCCGCGCGAGCTAGGCGCTCGGTGAAGGCACGGGCCCGCTCACCAACTCGCTCAGGGCTGGGCAGATTGAGCGCTGGCGCCGATCCGGTAAACATATCGTCGACTACACGCTCAGAAACACTGGCCAACTCCTTGGGAAAGACTACCACCGCACGCGCTACTTCAGCCATTGCGCGACGTACCCGACGACGGGAATTACGCGGTAGCAGGATCAGCGGTGCAGAAGCCACCGTCAATCCAATTCGAGCTGTTCCACCAATAAAGGCGGCCCCAAGCTCAAACAGCCCGTCACGCTCCTCTTTATTGCTCATATTCCTCATTCCCCTTTCTAAGGGATGTTTCACCGTTAGCTGTGCCAGCATGACCGTCTGGCACTACCAAGGCTGGGTTAGGGTTTTTGTGGAGGGTGAAGCCATCCACACCTCCTCCCATGCCGTGCCGAGCAAGACCCTCCCCCCAGCAGGGGAGGTTAGGAGGGGGTGATAAGGCTGCGCCCTCCACACCTCCCGTCGAACGTTCAAGCTAGGAGGCGCTTCCCTCCACTGGGGAGAGACAAGGGCGCCGCTTACTGCGCACCCATCTCATCCTTGGGCGCTTTCCCGGATGCTGCCGGAGCGTCACCCTTCTCTGCTGCCCAATCCTCGATCGCCTGTCCCGCAATGTTCGCAAACTCTCCCGGTAAGCTTGCAAATGCGTACATCAGCTCCTTCGTCGCGTTCTGCATATGCTGTCGGCTCTCGCTCGGCAGCAGCGCCAGCGGCAGTGTGAAGACTGAAAAGCCCAGGCGCACAACTCCACCCCCGAACTCCACCGCCTGCTCTACAACACTCTCACTCTGCCGGGTGCGAACGTTGCGCACGCGCACCTCACCTGTGGTTTCCGTCATGTTCGACCTCCTTAAGACACGTGTCAGAAGACAAGGTTTGAGCACCTAAGCTATTCATGCGGCTACACCGCACGCGATTGCAGCGAAGTTTCTGAGGAAAGCTACACCCTCGCATATACTCGTCAGATTAGCCAAAGTAGCCACCCACCATAAATGCTGAGATAAACTGGATCAGCGCTACAAACGGATTGCTTGCGAGTAGGTAGCGTACATAGTTCCGCTGATTCGGGTCTTTGTACAGGTTGATCTGATGGTAAATCGGGACAATGATCGAGAGGAGAATAAACCCAGCTACCCAGTAGTAACCCCAGTAGACTGCCAGGAACATAAGGAGCAGTTCAGCGAGGTTGACCGTTAGGTAGGCGATGATGAGGGTACGCTGAACCCCAATCGCAACCGCCAGCGACATCAGCCCATGCTGCTTATCACCCTCGACACTCTTGATATCGTTCAGAAAGAGTAACCCCGCCGCCAGCGCCCCATTGATCAAAGCTACCAACACACTCTCCCAGGTCAGTGGTGCAAAGATCAGGTGTCCAGCCATCCAACTCATGCTGACGTAGCCCAAGCCCACTGCAGGCGGTCCAAGCCAGAAGTGGCGCTTTAACTTGAGCGGCGGCATACTGTAGACCACCGAGAGGATGAGCCCCAGGACGGCGAGGAGCACGATCAGCGGATTGTTGAAGAGGAGCGAGAGGAAGAGTGTTGCCCCTCCTAACACCATCCAGTTGAGACGCGCCTCAGGCAGCGTCACCATTCCTGCAGGGATTGGTCGGCTCGGATCGTTGATCGCATCCAGTTCACGGTCGTAGTAGTCGTTAATACTCTGACTGAAGCCCGTACCGAGGGGCCCGGTCATGAGCGCACCCAGGAGCGCGAGGGCCCAATCTCGACCACTCACCCACTGGAACCCACCCCCCACCCCAGAAGCTAACGCTCCGCAGAGTGTGACAATAGACGGAGAGATCCAGGTCACCGGATCAGCGAGATCAACGTGAGCGCGGATCTTCTGGACGAGAGAGACCTGTTTTTCACTGGTCGAGACCATACGACATGCTACGCCTTCACTGCCTGATAGAGGACGTGGTCATACCCTTCGGCGAACGTGACATCACGGAAGCCAAGCTCGCGTAGGAGCTCCGGATAGATCGCGTGATCCTTGAACTCGAGCACCGAGAAGTTCATCCCAATCCCACAGAGGTAGTGGGTCAAATAGTCGTAGTTGGGCTTGGTTGGGTCACTGATCACCATATCGAGGATCAGAACCCTCCCACCCGGCTCGAGAGCGGCATACGCCTTCTGCAGCAGCATCGTGCAGAACTGGCGGTTCATCGGGTAGAGGATACGCGCAAAGAGGACCGCGTCACCCTTGGGGTAGGGCTCACGGTACATATCCACGGCTATCGGAGTAATGCGCTCGCCCAGACCCTTCGCGGCCACATTCTCGCGGACAAGGTCGAGAGCGGTCGGAAGGTTGATCAGCGTCACCGCCAACTCAGGATGCTTCGTGCAGAGGGCCGCGGCAATATCGCCAATGCCGCCACCAACATCGATCAGCCGCCGCACTCCACCTAGTTGGGCTTCGTCACGCAGGAACTTCAGGACGAAGTGAATATTACTCCGATGAATCGTCTCGTAGAAGATACTATCCTCTACGGTGCGCGGTGGGTGGGGAACATGGCTTGTAAAGTCTAACTTCCCCCGTGTTACATCAGCCAGGTTAGCGTAGTAGCTCTGGATCAGATCAACCATGTAGCTGATAAAGGGCAACATCGTCATGTTGCGATGCTGCTCGGGTGCCGTGAAGAACTGCTCAGCAAAGGCTGTCAGCCCCCAACCATCCTCCACCGTCCGCGCCAACCCTACCTGGGCCATCGTGATCAACAGCCGCTCAAGTCGGGCGGGTACACTACCAGTCACCTTGGCGAGATCAGCCAGAGTACGCGGACCACCCGCCATCGCATCGAAGAGACCAAGGTCGTAGGCAGCTTTAATGACGAAGAAGTCGACGGTGCCTTTGAAGACCATCGCATACGCGTTTTCCATCGCACAGTAGAGCTGTTGATCATCGCTCATACAGCGACAGTTCGGGTTACAACGAAACTGCCCATGCCCATTTGTCATGATCGTGATCCTTACGTTGCAGAACCATCCTGCGCGTTGAGTGTAATCTTGCGTCTCCCCCGATTCAGGAGTGGCTGTGCAAAGATGGGCAGGTAGCTGAGCCACCAACTTACATAGCCGAGCCATGCCAGAGCACGATGAATCCGTCTCCGCCGCGGATCACTGCCCAGACGCGGCCCCCAACGGTGACCGGTGATCATGGCACCCACCATCCCAATCGTTGGCAGTGGGCCTGAAATCATGAAGTAGATCTTCAACCAACGCGGCTGGTGCTGACCTCCAAAATCTTCTTCACGAAAGAGCCGATTAATCCCGACGACCGCGACCATCACATTCATGACCCAGTCAAGGCTATGCGCCAGGTAGGCCAACCGGGTTCGGCGCGCCGCACGCTCAGTCCGATGCTCAGTCGCCTCAAGCCTGCACAACCGTACGACTGCGGTGTAGCACACGAGCGCCACACCACTCACCAGCGCCATTACGTAGAGGATTTGTTGGTCACTGAGCTTTCTAAACATGCAATTGTATTATAGTACAAAATAGAGACATGTAAAGTAAACGTTCATGCTTTTCCCTGGCGGAACCAAGGTTGGGTCTTTTCGTGGAGAGCTGCGCCCTCCACACCTCCCAGGTTCACGAGGTCAGGGGTTTTCGTAGAGAACCGCGCCCTCTACACCTCCCGGGCGACGTATCAATGACTCACACCAGAGCGGAACCACATCAGGTGCACCATACCAGGTACGCGGGGCATTGTAGGGTGCGTGGCGTGCGCCCTCCAGGAGCAGGTTATCTGCACCCGCTAGGAAGCAGCAGTGCGTCGGTACGATCCCATCACCAAGCTGGTCACCGTCGCCGAAGGATACCTCGTAGGAGCGAAAGGCCAGGATCTCCTCAAGTCTGCCGAAGCGGCGTCCACGTACGCTTCTCCCGGCCACTGAGGTGTACGCAATATGCTGGTAGAAGGCGCCTGGGTAGCGCTCATTCACCAACCCAGCAAACTCCTTCACCCAGACCTCGTAGGTGGTATGGGCCGTACCTAGGGTCGTGAGGGTCGCGACGTAGCGCTGGCCATCGTAGGTAGTTCCCCGATAGGGCAGATGACCCAAGTAGGCACGCGCCACGCGCCCGCCGGCACTATGGCCGATCAGATCGATCCGATCAGCGCCTGTCTCGCGGAGGGCCAGTTGAACGGTACTGGCCAACACATCGAGTACCGGCGCAAAGTCTGGATCGCGCAACGCTGCCCACGCCCCACGTCCAAAGTCGGTGATATAGACGATTCGGTTGTAGGGTGGTGTGGCGAGGGTTCGCGCCATGGCCGCATAGTCGCCTGGCGATGAGAGCCACCCACCCAAGAGGACGATTGGCCGAATCATAGAATGCTTGCTTTCAGTGGAAGATAGAAGTGGAGGGCCTAGCCCTCCACACGACCCACGAAGCGTGCTACCGACTACCGAGTGGCAAATTCAGGCTGCACCGCCCAGGAGAGCCCATACCTACGCTTCGTCAGGCGCTGCAGACTCCGCTTCAGGGGTAGTCGACACCTTCTTCTCACCACTACCATTCGCACCAGCCACCTTGATCCGACGTACCGAACTCGTGGTGGTGCCACCCTCACTACTGGGCAAACTCTCCACAATCTCGCGCCCAACTTTGACGATGGCATCAGTCTGGAAGCGTGTCCAGTAGCTGTAGAAGTTCCAGACATCGGTGAGGGTGGCACGAACCTCACGGGTGAACTGTTCGAGGCCCTGAGGCGGCAGTGCCCCACGGGCATAGGAGCGAACAACGTACGTCACCGGTTGGATGTAGCCCTCCGGAGCCTGACCACTACCAACATCAGCTCCAGGAGCCGCGGAGGATCCTGGCGTGATCGGGCGAGAAGTCGGTTGCCATGCCGGCGTTGGCGGCGTGTAGCTACTCACCTGTGCCGGTTTGTAACTTACTGCCGGAGGTGCAGAAGGCTCAGCCGCCTGATAGGAGCTCCTGCTGCTCGGACCATACCGTGGCAGTTCATCGTCCAGATTCAGAAATTTGCGGAGCCAGGTGGGCATCCAGCTAAACGAACGTGGCGCGGACATAACCCTATCCTTCTGTTGCAGTGCGCGGACACCCGCGCAGATCTGGCCCAGCTCACCCTACCCGAAAGCAAAGAGACGCCGCCGCTGTCGCGCATGGGGCGCAAAGCAGAAATTGATGATCTGACCAAGATCATCGCCCGGATAGCGTCGATCAAGGGTCACGATAGAGTTGAGAACATAGATCAGCTGATCCGCCGACAGCGTCGGTTCACAGCGTACGAGACTCTCAATCAACTGGCGACGCAACTCAGCGCCGTAGCGCAACGACGTCAGGGCCAACGTATTTAGGAGCAGATCACGTCGATCAAGATCTTCGGCAAAACGGCGCAGCCACTTCTCGAGACCGAGGCGTTCGTTCTTATCAAGGTAGAAGTTCACAAGATCTGAGAGGCCCACGTGACTAGTCAACTCCATCAGCTCATTCCAGCGCTTACTGAATGGCTGATGTTGAAAGCTACTCATGGCAACCAACTGACCGATCAACTGGCTCGCAGTGTAGTAGGGCTCGCGTTCAAAGTTGCGCACCAGACCCGCTTCCCGCTCGGCCAGCAGTGAGACCGCTTCGCGCAGCACGCCATCAGCAGCATCATAGCCACCGCGACGCATGTGCATCTCGTGGGCCAGTTCGTGGAGGGCGATCCCCACGGTTCCATCTTCATCCCAACGCCCCAGGCTCACAAACGAGCCACTGCGCGGCGAGAAGCTCCCACTATCACTCCAGGAGCTCCCAACTCGACCACCATCCAGCGCCTCAAAGGTGAGCCGCTCATGCAGAATCTCAGCCGAGAGCTCACTCCCCCACATGGCGGTTGCAAGGCGGCGCACTTTGCGGGCCAACTGGGCAGGCCGATACTGGTACTCCCCCACGACCAGCAACTGATCACCGGCACTATCCATATTCACCGCTGCCTGCTGGCCATTGGCTCGAAGAAGCAGTTGCATGTCACTCCCCTTTTGAGGATGTTGCGGAGGGCAATGATACCCTCACGAGTCTAAACCGGGCCACAGCTGCAAACAAGCCCCTTCAGCGCACACCGCGCAAGAAGAGCCGTAGAATCTGGATAACCTGCTCGGGTAACTCAAAGAGAATCAGGTGGCCACAACGTGGCACCTCCAGGAACTGGCCATTTGACGCGAGTTGCATCAATTTCCGTCCACCCTGGGGGCGCATGATCGGATCACCAGAGCCTGCGACCAGCAAGGTTGGCTGGGTTACACGTGCCATCTGGGTAGCCACCGCCTCCAGTACTTCACGACGTGCCAACTGCGCAGCCGAGACCCGTACTGCCTCGGGAGCACAACAGCGGAGGCTTAGCGTCGCAAGTTTCACATCACTGACCGGTGCCGTATTCTTCGAGAGTACTGCGAGGGCATAGATGTAGGGAATCCACCAGAGTCCGCGCCGCTCAATAGGCCGGAGAATCCGGTTGAAGACCGTGTCGAGCATCCCAGGAATGAGATCTGAGGCCAGTTTATTGTAAGTAAGCAGGCTAAAGTTGAAGAAAACCAGTGAACGCACCCGCTCCGGATGGGTATCAGCGTAGTGTAGCGCAATAAAGGCCCCGAGCGAGAAGGCCGCTACATGGTGTGGGCGGAGACCCAGAGCCTCCCCCAGGGCGTAGAGGTCCTCGCTAAACCCGGCTACTGTATAATCTTGGGCTGGATCACTGGCAGAAAAGCCGTGACCCTTCAAGTCATAACAGATCACCCGATACCCCACGGCAGCGAGAGGGTCGACAATATGGTGCCACCAGTACGAAGAACAGTCCCAGCCGTGAACCAGCACTAAGGGCTCGCCGTCGATCGGTCCTGCGTCGATGTAGTGGTGCACAACCCCATTGAGCTCGATAAAGCGTGCCCGTGTCAGCAGACGCTGCTCAGACTCGAGGCGGCGGCGCTCACGTACACTCAACCGACCTGTGAGTTTCGCGCTTACCTCTGACTGATAGTCGCGATACTTGGCGGTAGCGAGGCCCGAGTTTGTGGCACCAGGCTCGCTGACCGCGGGATGCCTGATCGGGCTGCTGGAGCTTACCATCCCGATACCTCCTCCGGAAATCGGTCACAAACCATGGTCTCACTCCACCCAGAGGCGTAGAACTTCAGGCGGATCCACCTTCGCACGCAATCGTCCGCCAGTCACAATCCCTGGCAACAGCACATGGCGTCGGTGTTGACCCAAGCGTACGATAACCTCTTCACTGGCCAGGGCAATATCAAGCGTTTTGGCATCAAGAAAGGGGATGTAGAGCCTGAGTTCGCGTTCACCAGCGGGCGGACGTACGGAGCGTGCCGGATCGAAGACCTCGCCATCGTGGTAGAGGGCCGCCCCGCGCAGTGCCCAGGCATCACGATCGGCGCCACTCGTGGGGATCGGCCCCACCCGTAGGTGCGGTCGAGCAACACTCACCTCAGGCGAGAAGAGTTGTCGTGCCGCCTCACTGATCTCTGTGAGCTCACCAGCGACCAGTAGTTCATCCACAGCCATCCCGTAGAGTCCAAAAGCACTCAGGACGGCAGTAACCCCAGGCATGGTAAGCTCGTCGTGGGTAGCGACGAGGCGCACACGCGTACCTGTGGTAGCATCAAGGCGTGCACGTTGCTCCTCCAACTCAACCCGCAGATCCTGGAGTGGAGCCACCATACTTGGCGTCAGGAGCGCAGCAGGAATAATCGCCGCATCCTGCGAGCTACGCGAACGGCCAGGTCCACGATCGAGCCCAAAGATCAGGCGCGTAAACCAGCGCAGAATATCCGGCAGGGTCAGCGCCCGGATCAGCCCATCGGGGGGGGGGCCATCAAGGACGACCAGATCGAAGCGACCGGTCTGGCGCGCCTTCTCTGCGATCAGGAGGCCACCAATCGCGTCCATACCGGGGAAGGAGGGCAGTTCATCGGCACCAATATCGGTGAGACGTGCCGCAATACCGCTCCGCAGCGTCGGGCGAATCTGATCCCAGCGTGTACCGATCTCATCGAGGGGGCTGATCTCGATCGCCGCCAGGTTATGCTCCAACTCAAGTGGACGCGAACTCAGGCTCTGCCCAATCAGAGTCCCAATCAGGTGTGCTGGGCCGACGGAGGCCAGGAGCACCCGCTTCCCACGACGAGCGGCATGACAGGCTGAGGCAACCGCGGCAGCACTCTGAAGGATCTGACTAAAACCGGAAAAGATCAAAAGATTCATATCAAGCTGCCTCAACCCGACACCCATCAGGAACGGTCAGTGTCGTATCCACCGCGTCCAGTTCGGTACTCTCACGAAACTCCAGGCGAAGCACTCCACCCTCATAGTGGTGGTGGCCCATCGCACAGCCGTAAAGGATGCGTGGCAGGGCGATCGTACGTTGCGCACGTCCCAACATCACGGTGAGATCCGGGCCTTGGCGCGCGATCTCCACCGTCTCCTGCTCATCGACGAAGGGCAGCTTCAGGCAGAGCTCATACCGACCAGGCTCCCCCTCCTCATTCCACTGCTCGAGCCAAATGGGACGCTCATCAAAGAGCAGGGCCCCAGGATCCGCGGATCCAAAAGTTGCCCGCCCAACGGCTTCTAGGGCAGCGAGACCGATCGGTTCACCCTCCTGGAGCAGCGTGCGAAAGATCGGGGTGGGAGCAAAACTTGCATCAATCTCCTGGAGATAGCCACGCTGTAGACTCACCCAGTAGTCGAAGTATGGTCCGAGATCTTGGCGTACGGGCAGGATCTTATTCACCATCACGGCATCGACCAGCATGCCATAGAGGTTCAGGAAGGTGTAGGCTCGACGTGTCTCCAGGAGGGGTAACTTCTCGGGATTCATGACGAGGCGCAGGGTGATCTCGGGGCTAAGCAAGAAGTTTGCCAACTGATCCATGCGTTCGAGGAGGCCACCAACCTCATCGAAGAAGCGATCCTCAGGGAGATCACGCTTAAACGGACGGGCAAAGTTTGCCAGACCTCGGTAGACCCGGAAAAACTTCTTGCCCGCATCGCCACCGATAATCATTTCGGGATAGGCAAGGAGGCGCAGGGTATTACCGGTTGGTGCGGTATCGAGCACAATCGCGTCCCAACGTCCACTCTGGGCTTCGATCATCACCCGCTGGAGCGCCAAGATCTCATCAAGACCAGGCTGATTAGCTAACTCCGTTGCCGTAGAGCGATCGATACCCCGGTTGGAGTAGGTAGAGGCCACAAACTGCTGAAAGCCACCCAGGTTATGGCGCCACTCGTAGATCGTATCGACCTCCAGCCCATACAGGCCAGGGGCGACTGCCGTCGGACGATCACGGCTAATCGTCACCCCCAGCGCATCCGCCAAGGAGTGAGCCGGATCGCTCGAGAGGACGAGGGTACGCTGCCCTGATCGTGCAAGCAGTACTGCAGTTGCTGCCGAGATCGTCGTCTTGCCGGTACCACCCTTACCCGAATAGATAATTACACGCGTCATAAGCTACTAACTCAGGGCGCAGCGTGCCACGCCCGATGATCACGACTACGCTTGATCGTCGGGACGATGGAGGCCATTGCCGTTGTAGCTTACCACTCTCGGTGCTCCAACCGGCTCGGAATCCACCTGCGGACGCTCGGTGCGTCCGACGGCGATGCGACGCACGGGGGCAACCCGTGGTAGCTCAGCAGGCTCAGGCGACAGTTCGACCGCTGGCTCCGTAGGCGGCTCGACACGGCGTACGGCAACACTGCGCCGAAGAGGCTCAGGCCGTGGCGGGGCAACGTCTGGCATCGATGCGGAGAGACCGGCACGGGGTAAGGGGGGTTGCTCGTGCTCCTCCATCTCCACACGGGTCGATGTGCGGCGTACCGCTGCGCGCACCTGAATACGCTTTGACTGCTGCTGAGCGCTCTGCTCATCCTCAAGAGGTTCGGCGAAACGCACTGCTGCCCGTACCACCGGGCCAACGGATGCGAGTGGTCCGCCCTCTACCTCCTGCTGGGTGGCAACCTGGTAGAGGCCCCGCATTGCGTTGCGGCGTACTCGCGGATCCTGCAGACCATTGACCATCTCGCCCGCCCCACCTACGGCCTCAGTTGCGCGGCGCAGCCCACGGGCCAGTTTACGCGGCGCCTCGAGCACAAGGCGCAGGGATCGACTCACCTCGTACATACTTGGCTGTTCAGGAAGATTGGGGAACATACCACCTGGTGCAGACGGTACCATGGGGGGAGCACCACTCCCCGCGGGTGTCCCAACCCGCTGATGTTCATAGGCAGTGATCAGATCGGCGGGACTGCTGGGTGGAGTCAACGTAGGAGTATTTTCATCAGCAGCACCAAACTGCCACCAACGGCGCCGCCGTGGCTGCTCCTGGTGAGTCTGGAGAGGCTCAACCTGGGGCGGAACTGGGGTGGGGGGAGTGAAGAAGGGTTGCAGGGGGGCACGCTCAACCTGGGGAAACTCGGCAACAAAAGCAGCGATAAGCTCCTCAGAACTCATCCCGGCGATGATCTGGTCACCAATCAATCCAACCATCTGTGAGAAGATCTTCACATCATCGGTGGGCATATAGTCGAGCGTATTGATCAGCAGACGCTCACCAGTACCGGGATCCTCGGTTGAGCCATTGACTGCAATGCGGCGCTTTCGTGGTGCCACCGGAGGCAGACGAAACGCGAGAACCACCCGTCCGTGCCAGGGATCCCAGGTCTCAGATCGAACGACATCAACATCTTTCCACTCGAAGCCATCGACCGTATCGTTGAAAAAGCCGCGGGCCCAGATGATGACGCGCCGATCGGTAAGGGCAACAAAATCGGAGAGGGCAACACCACCAATACGGCGGCGATGCTCATCGAGCAACACACCATCGAAGAGGGCGAGCAGAGTCTCACCCTCTTCGATCAGACCACGGTAGTGGAGCTCCTCGACACTAGCCGTGTTGACATTGATCCCGAGATAGGGGCGGGCAGTCATAGTCATTCCTGTCTAGGGCATGCTTCAATTTAGGCTACGCCGATGGTACTGTTCAGCGTTACCGGGGCGGAGGGCGGAGCCATCCATCCCTCACACATACCTATGGCAACGCATTTGACATGTCGTTCGTACTGATTAGCCATGGCGATCGTCCAGAGGGAGGCGCTCATCCACACCCGCGTCGCCCGACCCACTGAGGGTAGGGGAGCGATGGCTATGGAGGAAGGGCTTTGCAGAAACCGGAGCTCCGGAACGGCGCCGCAGCGGAATCTCACGATGATCGGGAAGCGGTTCCGTAGTAGCGCGATCGTGGGTCAAGGTGCGAGGACGGGGCGATTCGGCCACAACAGGCGGGGGCGAGGGATCAACGCCACGCCGACGCAGCGGGATCTCATGGTAGCTCGAGGGTGCCGGTGGATCAAGATCGGGAGTTGGTGGTGGTGCTGGCGGCGCGGAAGCGCGTGGCTCAGTACCATTCTGGCGATGGAGGAAGGCCATCGCCATCTGCTGAGCACTAGGGTTCGTCGCCACCGTATGCACCAGATCATTGATCGCACGTACGGCCTCGGTCAATTCACGGAGACTTCCGCCATTGAGCTCAATAGGGAGCGGTAGATCAGCTTCACGAATGGAGCGGCGCAGGGTATCCCACGCAGAACGAGCGAGGCGTCCGGCAGCATAGAACTGACCGGGGGGAAGGCTCGCCGGATCCTGGGCAAACGCGGAACTGGGCAGGCTTTGCGGCTGCGCTACAGCAGCACCAGGCCAGCGATAGGGTGCCTCACCAGGGCGAGGACCATCGGCATGGCCATAGATCTGCTCACTCAGGATCGCCAGAATCTCCGGGCCACCCTCACGTGCATCAACCCCATGGTCGGCAAGAGTGCGTGCGGCCTCAGCAGCGCTACGCAACAGTTGGAGTGCAGCGGGGAGATTCGCGAGGGGGAGGAGCGCGAGGGTAAACTGCTGCGCATCCTCATCAGGGTTTGTGAAGGTCAGCTGGATCTGCGCATGGAGTGGATCAACCCCAGCGCCTTCGATACCAGTCAACTCGGCAAGGGGAAAGGCAAGACAGAGGTGGCGACCATAGTCACGCGCCCAGAGGATGATCCGCAGACTACTCAGCAGACAGTAGTCGTGGAGGGTCGGACCGCTCAGACGCTGACCGACACTATCAAGCAGTACACCATCAAGAGCGACCAGGATCTGCTCATCCGGCTCGACGAGACCAAGGGTCTCGAGCTCAGCAAGGTGGGCGGGAACAACCGTATGGCTGTGGTAGAGCAGGCTGATCATGAGCACATCTTCCAGATTCCAGATTCCAGGCCTCAGGCGTGTCTCAATTTCGGCTGCGCCGATGGTACCATTTGGCATTACCAAGGCTGGGTCGGGGTTTTCGTGGAGGGCTACGCCCTCCACGCCACCCGTTGAACCGTCACGCTGATCTGAAGCATGCCGAGCCCTGGAACCTGGAGCCTCGCCAACCTAACGATTGAAACGCGAGCGGATGCGTTTCGGGCGGAAGCCCGCATCCGGAGTCGTGAAGCCACCCTCGCCACTGCCACTGCGGGCGATGCCCGGGTAAGCGTTGCGATTGATGTTCTCGACCGCGGCCGACGTGGCCTGGAGCGCATTCGACACCCACTGCCAGTGACCCTGGAACATGATGTCGCCAATTTGCGCCACCTGAGCCGACGACTCAGAGAACCAACCTCGTGTAGCGGCCATCCGTACACCTCCTTAAAACCAGCCTATGCAGACACCCGATATAGGTTTACGGGGAACACCCCCGATGGACCCCACAGAACATGGCCGGGCGGGACGCCCTGGCAGTATGCAGCAGCCTACGAACGCACCGCGCTCGTGGCATAGAAAGGTACAATGAGCCAGTCCCCCTCCATCTCAGCCTGACCAGCCTCTTGCCCGGCAAGGCTGACGGGAAGGGTAATAATCCGCCGGAAGTCACCGATCTGGACGACGAGTTCATCACCGTTCTGGAAGAGATCGAGTTGATTGACATCGGCAAAGGGCAACTTGATCTTGACCCGGTAGGTACCATCATCCAGTTTCGCAAGGTCCATCGGAGCCTCGGTATAGAGCACCGCAGTGGGATCGCTCTCACCGTAGATATCACGCCCCATCTTGCGCAGCTTCGCAAGACCGACGACCTCTTCTGCGTAGTAAGGAACGTGGTAGATCGGCAGAGGGGTAAAGGAGTGCTCAACATCCTGCAGGTAGCGCTGCTGGACATTTTTCCAGTGATTCAGGTAGCCGCTATCCTGATCGACGGGGAGAATCTTGTTCACCACCACCGTATCAACGGTCATGCCATACATGGAGAGGTAGGTAAGCGCACGTTGGCTCTCTTTGATCACCATCTTCTCGGGATTCATCACCAGACGTACCGAGGTCTCGTAGGGGTTCGTGAGCGTTTCGGTGACACCGACCATCTGCGCAAACATATCATCAACCGCTTCGTAGACCTCAGTCGGGGCAATCATCTTGCCGAGCATGGGGTTGAGTTTACCCATCGGACGGAGCAGCGGTTTGATCACAAACTTCTCGGCCCCGCGCAGCATATTAATCGCCCACTTAAAGGTCTCTGGTGCCGAGAGGAGGCGTAGCGTCTCACCGGTGGGAGCACAATCGATAACCAGGAGATCGTAGTCGCCCTGGTCTTTATGCTTTTTGATACGGATGAGGGGGAATGCCTCTTCCATACCGGGGAGGATGCTCATCTCATCGGCGAGGATCCCTTCAACGCCCTGCTCTGCCATTAACTGGGCAAAGTGCTCGCGCACGATACCCCAGTTGGACTCGATATCGTGGTAGATACTCACCTCGAGGGCAAAGAGCCTCGGCGTGATCTGAACCGGCTCAGGGCCAAGTGGCCCTTCAAGATCGAGCGAGTCGGCGAGGCTGTGGGCTGGATCGGTACTCATGACGAGTGTACGCAACCCCATATCGGCAGCACGCAACGCGGTAGCAGCAGCGACGCTGGTCTTTCCAACGCCACCTTTACCCGTGAAGATGAGGGTTCGCATGGGTGCCTTTCCAGGAGCGGAGCGCTCAGTGCCCGGTAGGGGCAGGGAATTGCAAGGGGTGAGCCGAACAGGTTCTAGATTCGGTTTTTTTGCTTAAATAGCAAAAGTACAAGGAAGCATGTCCAGGTGGAACCATCAGTAGACGTTGCGCCATAGTACCACGGATAGCGGGGAGTGTCAACAAAAATGTCTCATATGAAGAAAATTCAGCCCTAGCTCATCGATTACTCGGGTAAGATAATGTGCTGTTTCCAGCAACTCTACGCCATATTCGTGTCATGATGTAGATGAGCAGTCTCGGGCAACGATGGGTGCCCGACATGCTCGGATACAGAAGAGGTGGCTCTCCAAGGAGGCCTAGCAGCCTAACGTAGTGTCTTGTATGATTTGCAACAAGGCTCATGCGTTATTCTTGCAATCGTACGAATCAGTGATAGAATGGGCTACGATTGCGGGCTAGGTAGCCCGTCAGTTGCGGTGCAGAATTACGATGGCTGTCCCCCCAGACTAGTTGCGGTACGGCCCCATGGTATAGTGAACAATGCGTAACGAGACCCAGACAGTCTATGAACAGGCGGGCGGCGCGGCTGCGTTCCGGCAGTTGGTGGAGCGCTTCTACGTGCGTGTCGAGCAGGATCCACGGCTACGCCACCTCTTTCCGAGCGACCTGGAGCCTGGTAAAGAGCACCAATACCTCTTCTTGACGCAATATTTTGGGGGGCCAACAACCTACAGTGAACGACGCGGACACCCACGGTTGCGGATGCGTCATGCCCCCTTTGCCATCGGGCCAGTAGAGCGTGACGCCTGGCTGGAGCAGATGCTTGCGGCGCTCGATGAGGTAGCTATCCCGGAGCCCGCACGCTCGGCGATGCGCGACTACTTCCTGATGGCTGCGCCAGCGATGCAGAATCGGCATCTACCGGAGTAGCGGAGTTACGGTTCACCCTTCTTCATGGCGGAACCACGGTTGAGTTGAGTTGTTGGTGGTGGGCTGCGCCCTCCACGCCTCCCGTGGCTCGGTTCAGGTTTCTTGATATGAAACAGTCCTACGAAAGCGAGGATGCATGGGAGCGTATACTCTCTTCTGGCTCGTCGTACTCCTCTTTGTGGTTGGACATGGGCTTCTCCTGGAGAGTGCCTGGCGACTCAGGCGGGGGGGGCCAAGCAGTTCGGATGGCCTGGCGCATAGCCATGGCAGAGCTGATCTCACCTGGAGTGTGATCACCGCACTCCTCACCGGATTACTCCTCTACGCAACCTATGTGAGGCTAGGGTAGGGGTGTGGAAGCGCCAAAGGGGAGAGGGTTCAGGTATGGCAAGTAACCGACTAGGTCAGTTTGTGGCCATGAGCGCTGTAATCACGCTTGTGGTCATCGTTTCGGGTGGTATCGTCAGTGCGACAGGAAGTGGCAGTTCCTGCAGCGCATGGCCACTCTGTGGTGAAGTGTGGGGTGGTAGGGCGACATGGCAAACCTGGCTCGCCTTCAGCCACCGCCTGCTGGTGATCGTGGCGATGGGGACCGCGCTCATTGGCGCACTCGTCGTGAGCCGAGGGGCAACGACCGATCGGCTGGCGCGAAGGGCAGTGCTCCTAGCACCACTCTTTGGGTTGCTCCAGATTGGCTTTGGTGCGGTCATGGTTCAACTGCAGCGCTACGCCATTGCCGATATCTCCCACTTGCTGCTCGCACTCTTGATGCTAGGGTGTCAAACGATCGCGGCAGCGGCACTCTTCCAGCCAGCGACGGTGTCACGCCTGGGGGGACGAGCGGCGCGTGCTGCGCGGCGGTTGAGCATGCTGGCATGGTGGACGGCAGGGGCGGCAGGGGTCCTTACCCTTGCCTTGAGCGCACGGGCAGCCCTTGAGCCGACCGCAAGCGCAACGACGCTTGTGCCGGCGAATGCGGGTGGGGCCCTAGCGATGGCGAGTCTCCTGGGGGCTGGCACCCTCTGGCAGACGTGGCGCACCCGCCGGGGCGATCGGCTCCTACTGGTCGGAGCGTTTATCGTCGCACTGCTACCGACAGCAATCGCCCCGCTGCTCGTGCTAACCACCGCAGGATTTGGAGTAGGGCCTGCCGCCCTACTCTGGATGGCGACCATTGCGCTCGCGGTGGGGGTGCTGCGTCGCCAACCACCCCTTACGGCGCCTGCGGTGAGCGTGCCGGATCAGGGCGAGCGGCAGCCCTCGCTGCTGAGCGACTATATCAGCCTGACCAAGCCCAAGGTCATCTCGCTGCTCCTCGTAACCACGGCAGGGGCGATGTACATCACCGAGGCGGGAGCACCATCACTCTGGCTGCTCTTCTGGACGATGGTTGGCGGCTACCTTGCCGCGGGGGGAGCTGGGGCGATCAACTGCGCCTTTGACAGCGACATCGACATCAACATGGGGCGAACGAGCCGACGCCCGGTGCCGAGCGGGCGCATTCCGCGACAGCACGCGATGCGCTTTGGGTTGAGCCTGAGTGCGCTCTCGGTTGTTGTGATGCTCGCCTTTACAACCCCTCTTGCGGCGCTCTTCTCGACCCTGGGGATTGTCTACTACGCCTGGTTCTACACCCAGTGGCTCAAGCGCAGTACGTGGCAGAATATCGTGATTGGGGGCGGGGCTGGCGCGATTCCACCGCTCGTCGGCTGGACAGCGGTCACCGGTCAGTTGAGCGTTGCGGCCCTGCTGCTCTTTGCGATCGTCTTCTACTGGACACCGCCCCACTTCTGGGCCCTCGCCCTGGTGAAGCAGAAGGATTATGCCCGCGCCGGAGTACCCATGCTCCCTGTGGTCGCGGGTGAAGCTGAGACGCAGCGGCAGATCCTCATCTACTCGATCCTCCTCGTAGCCTTGAGCCTCCTACTCAGTGCCATTGGGGCGATGGGTTGGATCTACTTCGGGGCGGCCCTGGGGCTCGGGGCAATCTTCCTTTACTACGCATGGGCGGTCTGGCGGCGAGGGGACCAAACGAGTATCTGGGGGCTCTACAAGTACAGTCTGCTCTACCTAGCGCTACTCTTTGCGGCGATGGTACTCGATCGGGTGGTGCTGGTGTAGGGGTCAGGGGTGAGCAGCAGTAGGGTGCACGATAACAACAGCGTCAGGGCAACCACGGGGGGTTGCCCATACAGAGGGGGGGCACCACGAGAGCGCGACGCCCTCGCTCCGGGAGAAGGGCACCCACGGGGGGTTGCCCATACGGAGGGGTGCCACGAGGGCGAGACGCCCTCGCTCCGGGAGAAGTGTGAACAGTTGTTACCCCATCAGGCCTCACCCAC
>CAIWUD010000012.1 GCA_903915775.1 uncultured Chloroflexota bacterium
CTGGAGCCCTCGCCCGGTAACGGCTACTCTGCGCGGCTCGGGTGCCACCTTCCCGTTGCCCCTCTACGGTGCCTGGATTGCGGCCTACAAGCAGGTAGCACCCTCGGTGACCATCAGCTACCAGGGTGTTGGTTCGGGCCAGGGCCAGCGCGACTTCATTCGTTACCTGACCGATTTTGGTGGTAGTGATGCGGCGCTGACCGCTAGCCGTGTCCAGACCGAGGCCCCTGACGCCCTGCACGTGCCGACCGTCATTGGTGCAGTTGTTCCAACCTACAACCTGCCTGGCAACCCGGAGTTGCGCTTCTCGGCTGAGACCCTAGTGGGTATCTACCTGGGCGCGATCCAGTTCTGGAACGACCCGCGTATTGCCGCCGACAACCCCAACGTGCGCCTGCCCCAGCTTCGGATCACTGTGGTCTACCGCTCGGATGGCTCGGGCACGACGAGCATCTGGACCGACTACCTGAGCAAGGTGAGTGTCGACTGGCGCACCAAGGTCGGTTCGGGTAACAGCGTACGCTGGCCGGTCGGTGTGGGTGCCCCTGGTAACCCTGGTGTGGCGAGCACCGTGCGCAACACCAGCGGTGCTATTGGCTACGTCGAGCAGGTCTTCGCCGTTGCCAACCGCCTGCCCCTGCCCGCGGTGAAGAACGCTTCCGGTAACTACGTTGAGGCGACCCTCGCTTCGACCTCGGCTGCCGCAAATGGTGTCACCATTCCGAGCGACCTTGTTGCCTCGATCGTCAATTCGCCCAACCCTCAGGCCTATCCGATCGCTGGCTTTACCTACATGCTGGTGCGCCAGAATACCTACACCGACGTCGCCAAGGCCCAGGCGCTCACCGACTTCATCTACTGGAGCCTCACCGATGGTTCAGGTGCCGCTCTGCGCCTGGGTTATGCCCCGCTCCCAGCTGAACTGCGCGTACGGGCAATCAATCAACTGCGCAGCGTCGTGGTCAATGGCCAGCGCGTTTTTGATGGCGAGGCAAAGTAGTAGGTCGCTTGCTCCCGACCGCACGCCTATACGTGTCAACGGATGGAGTTTCTTGGGGATCCAAGCCCCTCAAGCTCTCGCAACAACTCAGCGGTCAATCCGCTGGGTTGTTGCTTGCATATCTGGAGTGAACGCATGGCAAATATCCAGGCTACCTCACCAAAACCTACGGGATGGGCGCACCGACTGCAGCATGGCGATCTCTTCTTCTGGCTGCTCACCCTCTTCTTTGCCCTCGTCATCATCGGCCTGGTGGTTGCTGTTGGTGTAGTCACCTACAACGGATCCGCCGAAGCGCGCGCCGAGTATGGCACCAGTTTCCTCACCCAGAGTGACTGGAATCCCATCGAAACGGATCTCTACCAGCCCTCCTACGGCGCATGGCCCGCCATCCGTGGTACCCTGCTCTCCTCACTGATTGCCCTCCTGCTCGCTGCACCAACTGGGATTGCGATCGGTATCTTCCTCTCTGAGCTCTGCCCGCTGCGTCTACGTGCACTGCTCGGCTTCACCGTCGAGCTCCTCGCGGCGATCCCCAGTGTAATCTACGGACTTTGGGGCGTGGCTGTCTTCTCGCCCTGGTTCACCAACGCGATTGCCAATCCCCTTGCGACGAGCATCGGTCAGTTCATTCCCTGGCTCGCTGGCCCAATTGCCGTGAGCCGCGGCCTTGCCGTGACCGGGGTCATCCTGGCCATTATGATTCTGCCAACGATCGCCGCGATCACCCGCGATGTCCTTCAGGCCGTGCCCAACCATCAGCGTGATGTCATGCTCGCCCTCGGCTCCACGCGCTGGGAGGTGATCTGGCTTTCGGTTCTGCCCTACTCCCGTGCCGGTATCATCGGCGGAGTGATGCTTGGCCTCGGTCGTGCACTCGGCGAGACCATGGCTGCTACGATGTTGATCGGCAATAGTACGCGCATTGAAGAGTCGATCTTCTACCCTGCGACTACTGCTGCTGCTCTGGTTGCTAGTGAACTGCCCAATTCAAATAGCACGATGCACGAGAGTGCCCTCATCTACCTCGCCCTGGTCCTCTTCGGCATTACCCTGATCTTGAATCTAGCCGCGCGCTACCTCGTCTGGCAGACCTCGCGCGGGCCGGCAGGAGCACGCGCATGAACATCCAGACCAATATGCAGAACTATGCCGGAAGGAGCCTGGTCGATCGCGCGATGCGCGGGCTGACCGTAGTGGCGACTGCTCTGGCGATTATCCCCCTCTTCCTGATCATCGGCTACGTGCTGATCGTCGGCGGTGCCGCGCTCAATCTAGACTTCTTTACCCAGACCTACCAGCCGCCGGTTGCAGTTGGCTCTGAGGCGATCGACCCGGCGACGGGTCTGCCCATCGACTCGACCCTATCCGGGAGTGGAGCGATCGACCCGGCGACCGGTCTGCCTATCGATCCGTCAACTGCCGGGAGCAGCGAAGAGCAGCCCGATCTGAGCCAGGTTGAGGCGCGCGGTGGGGTACTGCACGGCATCGTCGGCACGCTGATGATCACGATTGCTGCCCTGCTCATCTCGCTTCCCATCGGGATCATGGCGGGGATCTTTCTCGCCGAGTACCCCGATACACCCTTTAACACCTTCATCCGCTTCTGCTGCGATGTCCTGAGTGGCGCGCCCTCCATCGTCATTGGGGTGGTCGGCTTTACGCTCCTCGTGCAGACGACCCGCACCTACTCGGGCGTTGCTGGTGCAATCGCCCTCACCTTCCTCATGGTACCGACCATTGCGCGCACCACCGAAGAGATCCTCAAACTGGTGCCCAACGCTACCCGTGAGGCGGCAATGGCGATGGGTGCGCCGATGTGGTATGCGACCCTCACCGTGGTTGTTCCCACTGCGCTGAGTGGCATCGTCACTGGGGCGCTCCTGGCCTTCGCCCGTGGTGCCGGTGAGACGGCGCCACTCCTCCTCACCATCCAGGGGAACAGCAACCTGAGCTTCAGCCTGTTTGAGCCCTTGGCAGCCCTGCCCCTGCTTACCTATAAGTATATCGAGTCGCCCTTTCCCGCCGAGAACCAGCTTGCCTGGGGCACCGCTTTCGTCCTGATGATGCTGGTACTGGGCGTTAACCTGCTCGTACGCATCACAACGGCACGCATCAAGAAAGGATAGGTCATGGCAGCAACCGCGCACCCCGCCCACAGCATGACCGTTCGTGGACTGAAGCCCTTCTACGCGAAGCGTCAGGCGGTACAGGCAGTCGACCTTGATGTCCGTGCCCATGAGATCCTGGCCCTGATTGGCCCCTCAGGCTGTGGGAAGAGCACCGTGCTGCGTTGTCTCAACCGCATGCACGAGACCATCCCCTACGCCCACGCTGAGGGCTCGGTCAAGCTCGATGATCTCGATATCTACCAGGCTGGTATCGATGCAACCCTCGTGCGGCGCAAGATCGGCATGGTCTTCCAGATGCCGATCGCCTTGCGCACACGCAGCATCTATGAGAATATTGCAGTGGGTCTGCGCCTTGGCGGGATGAACGATCGGCTTGAGCTCGATCGACGGGTCGAACAGGCCCTCCGCAGTGCGAACCTCTGGGACGAAGTGAAGGATAAGCTGCAACTCTCGGGTCTCGCCCTCTCCGGTGGGCAGCAGCAGCGTCTGAGCATTGCGCGCACGATTGCCATCGAGCCCGCCGTAATTCTCTTTGACGAGCCCTGCTCGGCCCTCGACCCGATCTCGACGCTCAAGATCGAAGAGTTGCTCCTACAGCTCCGCGAGCGCTACACCCTGGTGATCGTAACCCATAACATGCAGCAGGCGGCACGTATCTCCGATCGCACGGCGGTCTTCATGGTCGAACGTGGCCAGGAGCAGCCCGTTGGCCTGCTGGTCGAAGAGGGTTCAACAGAGCAGATCTTCTCCAAGCCTCGCGATCGGCGCACCGAGGAGTACATTAGTGGAAAGGTGGGCTAGACCATGAGTGATGTGCAGGTCAGAAGCTTTCCCCTTGCGGGTGGCTTTGCTGCGACTGCCACGGCCCGCGCCCGTAGCCGTACACAGACCGCTGTGGGAACCCCCAAGATTGAGACGCGCGACTTTAACTTCTACTATGGCAGCTTCAAAGCACTCAACGCCATCACCATGGCCATTCCCCAGGGTGAAGTGACGGCGCTGATCGGGCCCTCCGGCTGCGGTAAGTCGACCCTGCTCCGGGCGATCAACCGGATGCACGACAAAACCCCCGGGATCCGTGCCGAGGGTGTCATGACCATTGACGGTCAGCCCGTCTATGGCCCTGAGGTCGATCCGATCATGCTGCGCCGCCGCGTGGGCATGGTCTTCCAGCGTCCCAACCCCTTTGCCAAGTCGATCTTCGATAATGTAGCCTATGGGCTGCGCGTGCTCGGTGAGCGCAATAGTAGCCGAATTAGCGAACGGGTTGAGTGGGCCCTGCGGCGGGCCGCCCTCTGGAACGAAGTGAAGGATCGCCTGAATAGCCCTGGTACCGCCCTCTCCGGCGGGCAGCAGCAGCGCCTCTGCATTGCACGGGCAGTTGCGACCGCGCCCGAGGTGGTGCTGATGGACGAGCCATGCTCGGCCCTTGACCCGATTGCAACGCTCAAAGTTGAAGATCTGATCGC
>CAIWUD010000013.1 GCA_903915775.1 uncultured Chloroflexota bacterium
GTTGATCTAGGTTTCTACGCTTGATGTTTTCAAGTACCCCCCTCCCTGCCTCCCCCCGCTGGGGGGAGGTGTGGGCCATTCATCGACCCCAGGGCGGCGTGGAGGGCAGGGCCTTCCCCGCCCCCCTCCCTGCCTCCCCCCGCTGGGGGGAGGGGTGGGCCATTCATCGACCCCAGGGCGGCGTGGAGGGCAGGGCCCTCTACAAAAAACCTCAACCGAGCCCTAGTAGCGCCAAATAGCCACGTCGGTGCAACCGACACTAAAGCATACCTAACGCCGAGTGCAACGATTATGATAGGAATCCTAATCATCTCCCACAGTGCCGCAATCGCCCGGGGAGTCAAAGAGCTCGCCGAGCAGATGGTTCATGGCCGGGTGCCGATTGCAGCTGCTGGCGGTACGCATGACGGACAACTCGGCACATCGATCGACCTGATCAGCAGTGCGCTGGACGAACTACACGATGCTGAGGCGGTACTAACCCTGGTCGATATGGGTAGCGCGGTCATGAGTGCCGAGATGGCCCTTGAGCTCTCGGGGCGAAACTTCCTGATCACGGGTGCCCCCCTCGTCGAGGGCGCCCTCGTCGCCGCAGTAGAAGCGATGCGCCCCGATGCAACCCTTGAGCAGGTAGCTGCGGTTGCGGTACGAGCCCTTGAGGGCAAAGGCCTTGCGCATGCTCCGCCTGGAGTAGTAGCTCCAGGCGAAGGAGAGCCAGTGGTGCCCCCCCCCGCCGCTGCCTCTACTGCTGAAGTGACGCTCACAGTGACCAACAAGGTCGGTTTGCATATGCGTCCGGCGAAGGAGTTTGTGCAGACCGCGATGCGCTTCCCGTGCACACTGCGGGTACGCAACCTCGACCGCCCCGAGCGTCCTGACGGCAACGCCAAGAGCATGATTGACGTGATGAAGATTGGGGTCTCGTCGGGTCAGCGCATCCAGATCCAGGCCAGCGGCGACGAGTCGACTGCAGCGATCGAGGCTCTGACCCGGCTCGTGATCAATAACTTTGGTGAGCATTGATTGGCGTGGTTGTTTACACTGCTCTCTGGTACAGCTTATGGAGGGCCAAGCCCTCCACGCCGCCCACAGGCCGGGTTTAGTGCAGGGCCAGGCCCGCCACGTCGCCCATTGAAACACGCCCTCCCTATTCACGGGCATCTACTGCGGCTTTACGGAAACAGCCCTTCGCTCCCAGGGCTGACGCTCCTGGGAGCGAAGGGCTTCACCCGCTTGAGCGGCTTAAGCTCCTTGAGGAACATAAGCTCTCATGGTACACTCCAGGGGGGCGTCTAGACAGACGGTATAGGGAGATCAGGCCACCCCACATGCCCTACCACACCGATCACTGCATGGTCTTTCAATGAGCACCGGCGCCAGAAGCAGGCCCTGGCCCACATCCACGAGCGGAGGATCGCCAACCGACGAGCGAACTTTGCCCACCAGGAGCGCCGCGAACTGGTGGATCACTACCAGGTGATCGTGTGTGAAGAGCTGGCCCCGCTGGAGATGGGGCGCAGTCGCGGGATGCGCAAGAGCGTTGTGGACGTGGCGCGGAGCCAGTTCGTCGAGATAACTCGCCGATGGCCTACCCTACGGCGGCGGGTGGTTCTGGTGAACCACAAGCAGACGACGAAGATCTGCTCCTCCTACGGCGAGATGCTCCCCAAGGCGTTGAGCGTGCGCGTCCATACCTGCCCCGTACGTGGGCTGGTGCTGGAGCGTGATCAGCGTGCGGCGCTCAACACTCTGCATCGGGGGCTCCAAACCCTTCGGTTGTCGCACAACGAGTGTGGGACGGCACACTCAGAAGCCCAGGTGCTTGAGCCCTGGGAGCTGTCACGGTGAGCAATAACAATCAGCATCCGTGCAAGAGGGTGGTAGGATCGCCCATGGGCTTTTGTGGTGCTTTCGTTGGTTTTAGTGCAGTATCCCAACGATATAACAAAAGCCCCTTGTGTGCTACACTTCAGGCACGGCATCTCACGCAGGCGAACAACAGTAGTAGATACGCCCCTTTTTAAGGGGGCGGCTTTGGCAAAGGTATTAACTGCCATCGTATGTGATTTATGTGCCAGCACGACCCCCAAAAGTAGTTATATGGCTCTCCCTCCAGAACTGCACCGATCAGGAACACGCCGCCGTCGAGCGTTAACGATCGCCACGCTGCTGCTCCTCACGATCATCATGTTGGGTCAGCACACCGCAGAGGCTACCCCAAGCCCTTTTGTTGCGGGTTGGCAACTTGCCCAAACTGGCACTACCCTCGGAGACTCGACCCTGGTGATCAACGGTGCCGGTGGCTCCGCCACGAACGGTAGCGATGGCCAGCGCCTGTTGTTCAACATCAATGGCAGCGGCGAGGAGGTCATATTTGCCAACAAAGATAACTACTTCCCGGACTCTGACAACACCGCCGGCGATGTCACCTTCGTCTTGGCGGTCGGCAGCACCACCTTCGGCACCATGTACGCTACGAATCAGTGGACGAGCAAAAGTGTGCTTGCCATGAGCGGTAGTGCCAGCATCACCGGCGAAAACCTTGCCGGCAGCGGCTACGCCCTGCTGCAATATACCGCAAGCACCGGCGGGCGGACCTACACCGTGCAGCGCGAGATCGTCTACACCGCGCCCAACCGTTTCTACACCGAGAATTTCATCGTCACCATCCCATCCGGCAACACCCAGGTTGTAAAGCTGTATAAGGGCGGCGACACCGCCCCTGGGGGGTCAGATAACGGTGTTGGCACCCAAATCACCAACCCGGTCAATACCGTCCGTGCGGTCGAGCCCAATTCGCAGATGGTGCTCGGCTTTCGCGAAGTGGTCAACGCTACCTTCACTGGCGTCTATTCGAGTCACTACGGCAATTTCACCCTGCGTGAGAATGTACGCAACGGGAACGACATCGGCACCACCATCAACCCCAATACTCACGACACCGAGCTCTGGGTGCAGTTCACGCTCGGCTCCACGCCCGGCACGTTCACGCGATCCATGCAGACCCTGACCGATTTCCAAGCCGCCAGCATCGAGGCTTCCTTCGATGACACGAGCGCCTTCAGTTCAACCAACCTCTCCCTACTGATCGCCAACACTACCTCTAGCGCGACCAGCGGGGTTGGCTTCACCTTCAACTTGCCCGCCCCAGCCACCATCGGTGGTGCTGCTGTCAGCACCTGTGGCGGTTCAGTCAGCGCGTCGACGGGCGGCACCTCGATCGTTGTCTCCGGGATCACTATCAATCCCCTCACCTCGTGTAACGTCTCCGTCCCGGTGGAGGTGCCCAGCGCTACATCGATCTCGATCGGCGCCAACAGCATCACGAACATCACCCCAGGTTCTGTCAGCAACAGCGTCGGTAGTTCGACGGTCGAGTTCCACTTCCCTGCCCTCAGCAGCCTCAGCCTGAGTGCGGGCACGCTCAGCCCCAGTTTCGCCAGTGGCACTACCAGCTACACGGCGACCGTGGCCAATAGCGTCACCTCGCTCACCCTCACGCCAACGACGACCCACCCGGGGGCGACGGTAACGGTGAACGGCGGCAGCGCGAGCAGCCCCGTGGCGCTGAACGTGGGGACCAACACGATCCCGATCACGGTGACCGCCCAGGA
>CAIWUD010000014.1 GCA_903915775.1 uncultured Chloroflexota bacterium
ATGACCCACGAGTACGCGCTATGTGGGCATGGATCAGGCAACAGTTACGCCTGAGGGTATAGTTCACATCGGCGGGAGGTGTGGAGGGCACAGCCCTCCACAAAAACAACCAACCCAGCCCTGGTGCCGCCAGCGGGTCACGCCGGCACAGCCGAAACTGAAGCATCCCTAAGCATAAAAATCGGTAAAGCCATCCTGGTCGAGACGTTCGAGCATCCGGCGCAGACGGGTAGCACTCTCCGGATAGGGCGCCGCTGCGATCTGCTCATTTGTCACGAGTGAGGCGCGAGTCCAGATCGTCGCGGGCAACCCCAACATCACGCTGAGGAGTTCGCTCAACGCGCGTCGGAGCCGTGGTCCCTCCTCTCCGCGGAGGCGTGGCAATACCCGCTGCTTCAGCTGTAGATCGAGGGCTTCGGTAGGGGTGAGCGTACCACGAGCCTGTTCGATAAAACGGAGCATCTCACCGAGCACCCGGTAGCCAAACGGATGACCAGCCCCACTCACCGCGGCATGGACGGTCACGATCGTCGACCAGAGTGCATCATCAACGGGAGTGGGGTAGGCTGCACGAAAGGTGGCCAGATCGACGTCGGTCAACTCGATCAGGTTGGCGCGATCGAGGAGCTTGTCACTCAGTGGAAAGCTGCTCTCATCCACATTGACCGTACCAATCAGGCGGAGATTGAGCGGTAGGCGAATGGGGTTACGCAGCGTACCACCACTACTGAGCGGCACCTCATCACGAGGCGTAGCGAGATCGATCAGCCCCTCTGTCGTCTCCATCGCTGAAAGGATCGGTGCGAGGTAGTGTTCGGGACGGGCCAAGTTGAGCTCGTCGAGACAGACGTAGTAGGTGTGTTGTGGATCCGCCGCAGCCTGGAGCAGAAAGCGCAAGAAGGGCGAGGCATGGAACTGTCCATGGAGCGCGTTGTAGTAGCCGAAGAGATCTCGCGCATTGTGCCAGTCGGGTTGCACCGCCACTAGCAGGTAGTAGGGGTTATCCTGGCTCGCCGTCAGCGTATAGACCGCATCGGCGTAGAGACGGGTCAGCCGCGTCTTGCCCGTACCGCTGATACCGGCGAGAATCACCAGTGGGCGCGTCTGGAGGGCAATGTGGTAGGCGCGCAGGTTGAGCTCGCTCATTGTCAGCCCACGTGCCCGCACGTAGTGCGCGATCGCCTCAATCGCGTGGCTCCCCGTGAGCATGTAGGCTGCAGGGCGCTCACGTAGCACCGTAGCGCCGGGGAGCTCCTGCAGTTCGACCTGCTCCATCAGCGCTTCATTGAGCGGCAACAGCGCGAGGAGATCGGCAACTATGCGCTCATCGAGATCAGCGGGGAGGCTTGCCCACGGATAGACAAAGCCCGCCCAGAGGTACCCAGCCCGTGGGTTCGTCAGGTAGCGCTCAATCCAACTCACTGCTGCAGAGCCAGGAGTAGTCGGGCGCCCGGCAAAACGGGCCTGCCCAGCCAGTTCAATTCGTTCGATCAACGGGCTCCAGACGGGACGAGCAGAGTCCCAGACGCGGGCGAGGGCTGGCTTACGCGCTCCCCAGAGTTGCAAACCTACCAGAACCGCACGCTCAGAGGCGCTCATCGCTACCAATACCCCTGCACCGCGGGGTGGCCGATCGTAGGCGAGCCAGTAGTCACTGATCGGGTCACGTCGCCCGTGGCCGCGGTGAATCGCCCGCTGACCCTTGTAGCTCAGCTCGTAGAGGGGCCACTGCCGCGCCATCTGCTGGGCTGCGGCAGCCGCAATCTGCTCGGCCAGACGGCTCAGTTCAGGATGTAGCCATTCCTGGACAGCTTGCCAGCGTTCACTAACGCCTGGTGTAGTGAGTGCTGCGAGAGCATCGGGGGTAAACACCATGGGAACAACTTATGCCGTCGGAGGCTTGAGGTAGCGGCGGTCGATGGGGAGGGTTCCAGGTGAATCGAGTGGTGCGCCACTCGGCTCAAACTCGGTATAGAGTAACTCAAGCATAGCGTGCAGCTCGGTGCAGAGCTCTTCAAAGGTAAGGGAGAGTAGTTCAGCATCGTAGAGCGCTTCGTCGAGGCTCCAGATACGTAAGGCGGTAATCGCTTGCACACGCGCACCACTACCCGCGTCGAATGAAAGCAGACTATCGACCCGCATGACCTGGTGCTCGTTGACGAGGGTGCTGTGGAGCGACTGCACGAGGTGAGCAATCACTGGGAGCACGGAGGTGTCATGCTCGTTCACCAAGGGAAGGTGGTAGGTCACCTCCACATCAAGCGCCGGATTAGCGCGGGAGTGGGAGAAGAGCCGTTCATCAACAAGCCGCTCGATATTATCGAGCGAGTCGCCCCCACGGAGCGAGAAGACCGTAAACTCTGGTGACCAACGAAAGCTTATCACCGCACGCAGCGGTGGCTCTTCCGGGCTGTTATCGTCCTCAGCCTCATCGGGTAGGCAGGTGATGCTCAAGCTTCGCCCAAGGGCATGGGTATCGAGCAACTCCTGAGTGTAGGCCACGTTGAGCTCGGCGCGTTCAATAGCACCGAGCAGTACGGAGACGACATTTTCATAGGTGAGCATGGAGGACCTTGGCTAGGAGGTGGTGCAACGTGAGTGGTACAGATGATCCATTCCATTATACACCTAGCGGGGTGCGATCGCCGGGTAGAATCTGATTCACCAAAGTCACGAGTTGGTGCAATGGTGTCGCTTCTTGCGTAGCAAGGGCCCGTAGGCGACGATGTAACGCCCCATGCTCATGGTAGTCTGCGTCGACACGATCCCACTTGGGCAGTAGATCATGCTCAATCCACGCCCAGCGATCGGCACTGTTCGCCATGCTCCGCTGACGACCAACGACATCCATGGGGCTGAAGTAGCCACTAAACCAGGAGTGCGCGGCGAGATCTGGCGAGCCCTCAAAGTCGAGTCGTGCACCAAACGAGGCCATTATTTGACCTTGATCGGACATCCGTGCCAGGAAGGGCGGGAGTACGCCCATCTGTTCATGGTGGATCATCACCACCGCACTCTGTCGCATCAAGGCACAACCGGCAGCGTAGTTTGCTGGATCACCCAACAGATGGACAGCCTCATCGAGCATGCGGAAGGCATCACGGAGCTCAGCCTGCTCGGGAAGGCGAAAGTGGGGCTCCACCGCACGCAGCCCACCCCTGGCGTAGGCCAGGTGGGCCCAACCGATATCGGCGAAGATGGCATCATTCGCCTGTTTGATCAGCTCAAGATCGTTGAGCAGCAGCTGGCGGGTCACGCTATCGTGGAGGGCCAGCGGGAGTGCAAGGGTCAGGTTCAGTAGCTGAGCGTAGAGCGACGTTACGGGATTCTGCTCAGCGGGGCCTAGCGGAGCTACCCTGAGCAGATTGTTGGGCGACCGGATGAGCTCAAAGAGGGCGAGGGAGACCCCAACCTGCTCGGAGGCGAACGCCGCAAGCCCTGCCCATTTGAAGAGCCATGGCTCCTCCAGGTACCATGTGGCGTAGCACGCGGTAATCGCACGGTTACGCGCAAGGTAGTGAGTACGCGGCGGAAGCTGCTGCTCAATGATGGCCTGCCACTGTTCACGAGTAGGCATACACTGCCTCCTTATAGTATCAGCCAAGCAACTCCAGGAGCTCAGCCCGGGTAGGCATTGCCGCCTGAGCACCAGGACGGGTTACGGCGATGGCACCTGCTGCCAAACCCCAACGGATAGCCTGTTCAAGGGAGAGGCCTGCGCTCAAGGCTGCGGCGAGCCCACCGTTAAAGGCGTCACCAGCAGCGACGGTATCGACCGCGGTCACTGGGAAGGCGGGGAACCAGTGCGTCTGATCGGGAGCGGCGACAAAGACCCCTCGTGCACCCAGTTTGATAATCGCCGTACCACCCGTCCGCTCCTGGAGGATCTTACCGGCGCGTTCGATCGCTGCATCGTCAGTGAGGGCAAAACCCACAAGGATCGCCGCTTCAGTGGTATTGGGCGTGATCAGATCGACGAGTGGGTAGAGCCCCTCAGGGAGTTCATAGGCTGGGGCGGGATCGAGGATCACCATTACCCCACGCGCCCGCGCCACACGGGCTGCAGCAGTCACCGCAACCAGGGGCACCTCAAACTGCAACATGAGTACCCGAGCCCCATCGAGGAGCTCTGATAACCGGTCAGCATCGGTAACGCTCACCGCCCCATTCGCCCCCGGTACGACCACAATCGTATTCTCGCCTGATCGATCCACGCTGATCGCCGCCACACCGGACGGCCCAGGTGTGACTGCCACCGCACCGGTATCAACCCCGTTCAGCGCCAGATTCTGACAGAGCGTCGCTCCAAACAGATCATCACCCACCCGCCCAACCATCCGCGTTGCCGCTCCTAACCTAGCTGCAGCTACCGCCTGGTTAGCCCCCTTCCCACCGGGAGCAGTGGTAAAATCCTCGCCCGCTACGGTCTCACCCGGGCGTGGCAGCCGCACCACGCGCGTCACCATATCCATGTTGATGCTGCCGAAAACAACGACGGTCACAGATACTCCTTCGGTACGCTTCAATTTCGGCTACGCCGACGATGCTGTCTGGCGACACCAGGGCTGGATTGGGGTCTTGGTGGAGGGCCAAGCCCTCCCCACCTCCCACCAGAGGGCTCGGTTCTTTGGAGAGCGCTGTGCCCTCCCCACCTCCCACCAGAGGGCTCGGTTAGGGGTTTTGGTGGCGGGCCAAGCCCTCTACACCTTCTACACCTCAGCTTGCGCGTGTAGCGAGCAGGCTCTTTGAAAGCTTACAGACCATCGTGTAGGCTGGATCAAAGATATTGCCCAGTTCATAAACGACAGCCTGCCCCAGCAGGATACTTGCGGAGAGGCCATCCAGCCCATAGTCATCCCGGAGCCAGCGCACCATCTCGGTCGTAGCGTGCTGCACACACTGGTCGAGGGGACGAGCGTTGCCCAGGGTGAAGATCGCATCGTTATGCTCGCCCCGCGGCCAGCGGGAGCGCTTGCCCTTGAGCAGGCGGATACGAAAACGCACATCCATGGAAATCTCAATACCCGTGCCGGCAATCTCGCCATCACCCTGCAGTGCGTGGCCATCACCGAGGAAGAAGAGTGCTCCCGGAACAAAGACGGGAAAGTAGGCCGTGACACCCGCGACAAAGCCGCGGTAGTCCATATTACCACCATGCTCAGCAGAGGTGGCAGTTGAGATCGCCTGACCACCTGCCGGGGCCACACCGAAACAGCCCAGCATGGGCTGGATGGGGAGGGTTAGCCCGCCCAGGGCCGAGTCGGGGCTGAGCAGTCGAGCGGTACCAGCGTCCGCATCGACATGCCACGCCGCGAGCAGTTGATTACCGTCTGCTGGCCAAGGGAGCTCGGGCACGAAGGTCGGATCAACCACATTTGGGGCCAGCATCGTCGAGCTCCATCCGTGGGTACGGTTGGGCCGAATCCGCTCGAGCAGTACGGCGAGGGTATCACCCGGCTCAGCCCCTTCGACATAGAAGGGCCCTGTCTGCGCGTTGAAGCGTGCTGCTACCTCCTCACCCCGCGCATCATAACCCCTGGCATCGACCGTAGTCGTCTCGACCGTATCACCATCAGCAATACGTAGCACCGGCTCGTGGGAACCCAACGTGGTGTAGTAGCGGGTAGGCTGGAAGGTGTGAAGGGTCATTACGGGCCTCCCTGGATCATCCTGCGCCTGAAACAGCCAAACGCAGACCAGTGAACTCATTATGGAGCGTTGGTGCTAGACGGAAACGGCATGCGCACCGGGCAAAGCCGTGGGGGTTGGCATAACAGCCACCGCGAAGGATGCGTCGGCCTTGAGCTATCAACTGCTCGCGGCCATCAGCGGACTGATACGGGTAGCTTGCATCGAGCGACGCCGTCCACTCCCAGACATTCCCAGCCATACCGAGCGCACCGACAGGGCTGGCACCATCTGGAAAGGAGCTAACAGGGGTCGTCCCTGTGGCCACATGCTCACGGGTATTCGCCCGCTGAGGGTCAAACGGTTCACCCCAGGGGAAGGTTCGCCCATCGGTACCACGCGCAGCACGCTCCCACTCCGCCTCGGTCGGCAGACGGAACTGCTGGCTACCGGGCTGCTGCCTCAGCCAAGCGCAGAAATCGTTGGCCTCGTCCCAACTCACATCGACAACCGGATGGTCAAGGAGCCAGGCTGGAGGCGCTGCCGCCCGCCAGGTGATCGGTGGTCGTGCGCCCGTTGCGGCAACGTACGCCCCGTAGAGTGCGCTACTCACCGCAGTAACGGCGATGGAAAAAGCTTCCAGGGAGAGCGCATGCTGCGGCGTCTCCTCGCGATAGCTCTCACGGGTGCCACCATACCGACGGGCTAGGGTGCTTAGTTCGCTCGCTGGGGTGCCCATCAGAAAGGTGCCGGCTGGTACGTGGACAAACGCAGGCAGCAGGGTAGTGAGTTCGCTCATCGGCATGGTTCATTGTCGGCTGCGCCGATGTGGCATTCTGGGGTTACCAGATGCGTTGTGGACGGCTGCGCCATCCACCCCTCCCGCAAAACGGCCATGGGTGTTTGAGCCTACACTACGTCAGGCGATCGAGTTGCAGACGGGCACGTTTTGCCTGCTCGCTCTGCGCATCAATCTGGATCACGGTCTGGTAGGCAGTGATCGCCTCAGCAGTGTAGCCCAGATCTTCAGCCACTAGACCAGTGTAGAGAATCGCCTCGGCGTAGTTGGCATTATAGCTGATCGCCTGACGAAACGCACGCAGTGCTGCCTCAAGGCGCCCTTGCGCATAGTAGGCCCGGCCAAGCCAGTAGGTTGCTTCGGGAAAGTTCGCCTGGAGCGTTGTCGCTCGGTTGAGGTCGCGGATGGCGAGATCGTAGTCGCCCGACTGGATGTGCAACACGCCACGCCGGTAGTGGCTCTCCGCGATCCGTCCATTTGCGGCGATTGAGCGATCGTAGGCGACGAGCGCCTCACTGTTGCGCCCCTGCTCCTGCAGGAGTTTACCCTTGAAGAGGAATGCCTCAGCGTAAGTTGGGCGCTGTTCGAGCGCGAGCTCGATGTTACGCAGGGCAGTATCAAGATTATGTTGAGCATAGTCAACCTGCGCCATACCCAGGTAGACTTCGGGGAAGATGGCACGTAGTTCGAGAGCACGTTGGTAGAAGATAGCCGCCTCTGCGAAATCTTCGCGGCGCAGGAGGCTCTCAGCGAGCCAGAACTGAGCCTCCGGGTTCGTTACTCCCGTAGGCATCGCCGCAGCTGTGGCAAAGTAGCCATGGGCTACGGACCAGTTCGCCTCGCCGACTGCCAACAAACCCAGACCGATCTGCGCCTCTACGCGAGCGGGGTCGAGCCGAAGGGCATCATCGTAGGCCTTACTCGCCTCATCAGGACGATCCTGCAGACGCCGCACATCGCCCAAGCTCACCAGAGCTGCTGCCTGAAGATCCTGCCCAGCAGGGTTTTCCATCGTTGTGGCCAGTTCGATGGCGCGTAGTTGCGTCTGGGCAGCGGTATCGAGCTGATTACGAGCCGCCTGGGCTAGCCCGATCTTGTGGTAGAGCGTCGCACTATCGGGACGCTGCTCGAGTGCACGTGCATAGATAGAGCGGGCCTGTTCTGCATTGCCATTCGCCAGAGCCGCATCACCGATGCGCTCGAGCCATACGGGATCATCGACTCCCTGCTGCAGTGCTGTCTGAAACTCCCGCTCGGCACGCCTCAGATCGCCCAGTGGCCCCTGGTAGAGCTCAGCCAGGGCCAGACGGGCTTCGAGATGGGTGGGATCACGACGGAGCGCTTCACGCAGCGCTGCTTCCGCCCCTAGGTAGTCATCCTGGCGTACGAGGGTTTCGCCAAGCTCGAAGGATGCGGTAGCACTACTCGTATCGAGCGCAACAGCGTCACGGTAGACGCCGACGGCTACATCACCCCGATCGGCATCGTTGTAGAGGCGCCCCAACTCGATGGCCGCATCAGGGCTGGTCATGCGCAAAGGAAGTAGAAGTTGCTCTGCCTCGAACCAGCCGTCCGGCCCACTCTCCCGGAGATCCTGGGCGAGAGCGATCAGGCTGGGGGGGCCGGGACGAATGGCGAGCAGGGCGCGGCGTTGCACAATTGCCCCTGCCCAATCACCCCGCTCCTCTGCCAGACGAGCCAACATCACCCGGGCAGGAAAGAAGTTAGTATCACGCTCCAGTGCACGGTTGTAGAGCTCAATAGCCCGTGGCAGATCGCCGCGGCTTGCGGCTACCTGCCCCTGGCCAAAGAAACCTTCCGGTAACTGGGGCACCAAGTTTACCAGCAGTGCGTACTGCCCCTCTGCACGATCGAGCTGATCGGCGTTGAGGGCGGCACGGCCAAGGGCGGTGAGGATTGCGATCGCAGTGGGCTGACGCACGGCGAGATCGTTGAGGAGCGTGAGACTCTCCGGCTCTTCCGGCTCAGTCGCGAAGAGCGAACTCAGGAAGCTCGGATTGTCACGACGAAGCTCCTTCCGCTCAAGCTCTACTATCACTAGAGCCAGGTAGTAGCGTTGACGATCGCGCTGCAACTCCGTGCGTTCGGCCTGTCCACTCGCCAACAGATCCCTATCTGGTAGCCTAGCCCCATCCGAGGCGGCAATGCTACGCCAATGCTTCACCACCTGATCGCTCAACTCGATAGCGCTAGAGAGCTGATCGCGGATGGGACGTATCTGCGCTGCACTCTGGGGCAGTGCAACCTCAAGCTCCCAGACCATGGGACCCTCGGCGCGCAGCTGGAGGGCGAGATCGAGCAGCGCTTGCTGCTCGCGCAGCTGAGCCTGCAACCGTTGCCGGTTCAGGGTACGGAACCGCGACGGTACCAACTGCGCATCCTGGGGCAACACCGCTTCAGCGGCGGCCAGTGCCGTACGCGCAGCGTTGAGCCGTCCCGTTTCGCGGTAGGCGGTGGCGAGATCGAGGAGCAGCGTGGTTGAGGCGGGCAACAGGTTCTGTGCCTGCTCCAACTCGACGGCAGCGGCAGCATAGCGACGATCACGCAGAGCGAGGGCGCCAAGGTTAGCGCGTAGCTCACCGAGATCGCGTCCATCGAGTAGCCGCACGGCATCAGCGAGCGCATCCAGCACCGTGGGATCATTGCCCTCGCGCAGGATGGCGGCCAGATTATTCATCAGCAGGGCTGGATCATCGCCAGGTTCAACGAGGGCAAGACGATACTCCGCCGCGGCTTCGGCATAGAAGCCGCGTGCCCAGTAGATATTGCCACGGAGCGCACGGGGGAGCGTCTCACTCAGCGCAGGGTAGTCACTGAGCAGACCAGCAAGCTGCGACTCAGCCTGGTCAGCCTCACCGGCGGCATAGTGAACCAGGGCCAATAGCAGTGGTGTGAGGACAGCCTGGCCATTGATCGGTTCGCGGGCGAGCGTAAAGTGGCGCGGCATGGCGAAGCGGCTCTGATAGCCAAGCCATGCATTCGGAGCGTAGGGCCCCGAGGGAGTGTAGACTAGGCGCGGGCGGAGACTCGGACTATCCAGGAGGGCACCAGGCTCCAGATCGCCCCAAATCAGGAGATCGGCACCTTCACGCTGGGCGAGGGCCAGAGCTTCGCCCGCATCGGCGGGGCGACGGTCGGTAGTGGCAACCGTCGCTTCACCCCAGAGCTGATCGGCGAGGAGCTTGGTCAACTCGGCCGCCACACTCGCCCCAGCCTGACCAGAACTGCCATCAGCGAATGGAGCAACAATCACGACAAAGCGTGTAGGTGCACGCGCCGTACGCCACTCGTTGAGCAGAGCCGCAAGACCAACCAGGCCGATCACGACCACACAGACGAACACCACGAGCAGCTTGAGCCGCGGGGAGCGTTGGCGTAAATTCTGCCCAGTGTCCGCAATCGTTGCGACAGGGGTGCCGTTCTGAAGCTGAAGCTGCATATCGACCGTATCCAGATCGTCCGTTTGGGGTGACGCAGGTCGATAGCGTTCTCCACCGTGCTGAGTTGATGGCAGGACGATACTCGCAGCGAGTGCAACCAGGGTGACGAGCAGGATGAGCAGTGATAGCGTATCCATAAGGATCCCGCAAAGTAGGGCACCTGGACAGGAGCACAAAGCTGGCTACGTGGTAAGTGTAGACAACGCAAAGCCACGCTGTGACGCGCCTACTCTAGCCTGAACGAGCTTTTGGGCCTATTTTGCACATGGTGCACGCACGAACTGCTCAGATTTTCCGACGTGTAGGGAGGATGAAATGGGGGTGGTGTTGGTACGCTAGGGATTATACTATACGTTTGAGGCGGGCGAAGCCCGCTACGTCCCTCCAGCAGACGGTCAACAGGAGCGCGTCATGAGACTGATCTTTCTCGGTAGCCCGACGTGTGCGGTCTACCCTCTGGAAGCCCTGGCGGCGGCAGGGCACGAAGTCGTTGCCGTGGTGACCCAGCCAGACCGCCCAGCAGGACGCAACCGACGGCTGAGTGCACCACCCGTCAAGCTCGCCGCAGAGTCCCTGGGCTTGCCGATCCTCCAACCTGAAACGCTGCGCGATCCAGAGGTAGTGGCCGCACTACGCGCACTCGCCCCTGAAGTCGGCATAGTCGCAGCCTACGGTGAGATCCTGCGCCGGAATCTCCTGGCGATCCCTCCTCTGGGCTATTTGAACATCCACCCCTCACTGCTCCCCCTCTATCGCGGCCCAACACCGGTGGCCGGCGCGATCATGGCTGGCGATCGTGAGACCGGGGTGAGCATCATGCGCCTCGATCCAGGGATGGATAGTGGGCCAATTCTTGCGCAGATCGTTGTGCCACTGCCACCCAATGCACGCACCGGCCCCCTAACGGAGCAACTCTTTCGACTTGGTGCCGATCTGTTAGTTGAACTGCTGCCAGACTACGCTACTGGCATCCTGGAGCCACGTCCACAGGATCACCACCAGGCGACTCTGACCAGCATGCTCGCGAAGGCCCACGGCCTGATCGACTGGAGCCTGCCAGCCATCGTCATTGAGCGAATGACTCGTGCCTACGATCCCTGGCCCGGTGCAACGACAAACTGGCGTGGCCAGGGATTACGCCTCTACGCAGCGCTGGTTCATCCCGAGTGGAGTGGGGTAGAGGCACCAGGAAGCCTGATTGGTCGCGGTACGCAGGGTGGGCCGCTGGTAGCGACGGGATCGGGAGCCCTAGAGCTCCTCACCCTCCAACCGGCTGGAAAGCGCCCCATGAGTGGTACGGCCTGGCTGGCTGGCTTGCAGGGGAGCGGTGGCCATTTTGGCCCATGATCCCGTACCCCTTCTTCGCGTGACAAGCGTGCGGGAGGCGTGGCGGGCGCAGCCCGCCACAAACAAACCTAACCCAACCCTAGTTCCACCAGGGAGAAGGGTGAGTAGGCAGATCTATTATGTTAAGCTTATACAGATCTGCTCTTGCGCCCAGCTCGTTTTCCTGCTATGATCACGCCAGAATAGCGAGGAGTGCGGGGCTCTATTTCAGCTCAGCCACCTCCACGGGAGAAGCACATGCCCTACTTCAAGGATGCAGCCGAGCTCCAGCAGATTTTGGGGATGCTCTATGACCGAGTCAAGATCGACCCGCAGATAGCGCCTAGGATCTGCGAAGGAAAGATTGTCATCCAGTTTCGTTACGAGGATCCCCAAGGTCTGGTCACCATCAATGCAGCCCATCCACCAACCCAACCAGGGGCCTACTGCGATGTACACTGGGGTCAGACCGATCTGAAGCCTGATGTCGAGATGTCGATGAAAGCAGACATCGCCCATCAGTTCTGGCATGGCAAGATTAACTTAATGGCCGCTCTCACCCGTCGCCAGATTATTGCTAAAGGGCCAATCCCCAAGATTCTCAAACTCCTGCCTGCAGTAGAACCTGTCTATACGCTCTATCCAAAGCTGCTGTCTGATATGGGGCGAAGGGATCTTGCTCTGCAGTAGCTAGGTACGCACATCCGACTCTATGCCGACTAACAGCGAGATGTTTGATCGTGGCGTGCAAGATGCCGAACACGATGAGCTGAACCACTTCTACTACCAGCACTACTACTACTACAGGCGTGGGTACGATCAAGCTCGTCGACATGAGCGTAGCAGCAGGCGTCATCCCCTGCTCATGCCGCTCCTGACTGCTGCTGCACTGACGGCACTAGTATTTGGTGCCTGGCAACTGCGTGGATTGTTCCCGCTGCCAGAGCCTGCCACACTCCAGGCAGAACCCCCACCAATAGTGCAGCCCGTAACCGTTACCGCCCCAACGGCAATCACCCCCAATCCCACAGCGACCACGGTACCAACCGTGGCCCCGACAGCTATTCCGACTCTCGCCATCAACGGCCGAGCGGTGATCGAAAATCTCAATGGTGCCCCCCTCCGTGCACGCGCCAAACCGGGGATACGTACCTCGATTGTTGCACGTATCCCCGAGGGGAGCACGGTGTTCTTGCGCGAGGGGCCGGTTGAAGCCGACGGCTACACCTGGTGGCGTGTCGAGTTCGACGCGGGATCGGGGTGGGTTGCGGAACGTTCGTCCGAAGGGGTTGCGTTCCTCAGACCGCTCCCATGATGGTTACGCGGTCGTCTCTGGTTGGGCCTGTGCAGCCGCAAGTTGTGCGTAGAGGCCACGCCGTTCAACAGGAAGTAGGAGCGCAATCCGGCTCATCAACTCATCGGTCAACTGCTTCATATGCACCACATTTGACCCATCGTCGGCTGCAGCTTCGGGCATGTACGCCTGGCCAATCTGCAGGTGCACTGGCTTGCGGCGCAACGAGCCACCCAGGCCATGCTCCGTACCAATGACGGCGACGGGAACGATCGGCACGTTTGCCTGCAGTGCCATACGCACCGCTCCACCGCGCCCTTCACGCAACACACCACTCCGACTCCGCGTCCCTTCAGGAAAGATGAGTAGGACTGCCCCGCCACGGAGGGCATCGACGACGCTCTCGATGGCGGCAAGATCGCGCTTACCGCGCTTCACCGGGATGACCTGCATCGTACTGAAGAACCAGTTTCCAAAGGGACGTGCAAAGAGCTCGGACTTGCCAAGCCAGGAGAGCCGGTAGCGAAAGGGCAGCAGTGCACCGATCACCGGGATGTCCATCCAGTTCACGTGGTTCATCGCGATGATCATGCCACCAGACGTTCGCACTGGTAGCCGCTCCAGCCCCGTAACACTCCAGCGAAACCAGCCTATCTGTCGCATCGCCAAGAGCCAGGTGTGTAAGAACCAGTAGATCAGCTTTCCCAACGTAACCCCCTCATAGGCATGTTTCAATGTTAGCTGCGCCGATGGTACCGTCCGGCATTACTGCGCTTGGGTTGAGGGCTGCGCCCTCAGCACCTCCCGCAGCGCGAGGCCCCTTCGTAACAGGCGCAGCTCGCTACCTGCTACCCTCACCCACCCATACCCAACCCAAAACCATAGACGAGACGTCCACCGAGCCAACCACCAACCGTGAGCAGCAGGGCACCAGCGCCGTGCAGCCAGAGATAGGTACGGCGAGCGCTGCCGTCGTGGGGCAGGCCCTTCCAACGTCGGTGCAGGAGGAGTGCACGCCCATACAGAGCGAGTGCAGCCAGACTGACAAAGGCATGGGCATTGACCAAACCCACGACTGCACCGGTGTGGGTGGCGTCAGGGCCAACAATCTGGCGCACCGCGTCGATTGTGCCGGTCAGGAGTGCCGCTACGCCGCCCAGACAGCCGATCAGGAGGCAGTGGTAGGCACTGCTGTCCCAGTTGCTTGCTCTACCACGTAGGGCGAGGAGCGTGAAGAGCGTGCTGGTGAGGAGCAGGGCCAGTGGAAAATGAACGGTAATTGGATGGAGAGGTATCATGCGGCGTAGTATAGCAGCTCTACGTGGGGCGTGATCAGCGGTTCACAGCAGATACCCACGCTTGCGGGCAATCTCCTCTTTGTGCTTGCGAAACAGAATATCGCGTTCAGTTCCCTTGATCTCACGACTGTAGGTCGCCAAGACTCGCTCAACCTCGGCGTCGATCTCCTCCTCCTGGCGCAGATCGGCCACGATCGCATCGTAGATCGCCCGTATCCGTACCATGCGTCCAGTTCCAGGCTTTGCCCCGCTCTGATCACGGTAGGCGAGAAGCCCCTGCTCAGCGAGTTCATCGTGAAGACGTTCGGCGATGCGGCGTACCTTCTCTTCGGATAGTCGCATGGATACCTCATTCTAGAGCCTGGAGCTCGTCGCGTAACCAGGCGATACGGGCAGCATTTACCCGGTAGCAGACCGCATTGCCATCTGAATAGCCCTCGAGCAGGTCTACCTCTCGTAGTTGGCGCAGATGTTGGGAGAGGGTCGACTGGGCATGCGGTCCCTCATCCGGAAGGTGGAGCAAAATCTGGTTGCCAATAGAGTCGGGATGCAGGAGCACGTAGCGCAAGATCGCGATACGGACTGGATGACCCAGTGCCTTACATACCCTAGCCAGCAGACGGTCATCACCTATCGGTCGGCGGCTCGGCTGTTGCATAGGTACACCTCCTTCCCACCCTAATGCTACGCTGCCCACACGCCCTCGTCAAGAACGAATCTTGCCGTAAGGCATGCTTCAAACGAGCATGGCTAGCGTACGGGAGGTGTGGAGGGCTGCGCCCTCCACAAAAAACCTCACCCAGCCTGGCTCTCGCCAGGGAACAGCGTACACAGTTCCATCTTACTTTATAATGGCACCCCATGAAGACCACCCTGCAACTACCCCAGGGGAGGTTGCTGGCGCTCTTGCTACTCCTCCTTGTTGCCTGTACGCCGCAACCCACCCCAGTCACGCCAACGCCAACCCCAGTGGCGCTGATGCCCACAGCAGTGCTACCAACTGCTACGCCGCTACCAACCGCTACAGCGCTACCAACCATGACCCCCATGCCCCAGGCTCTCGTTCTGTGGGCCGTCGCTGATGATGCGGAGCTCGCGGCACTCCAGTTGATTGCTGCCGAGTTTAGCCGTACGAGTGGGACACCGGTCTCCATTCTGCCCCGCCCAGCCGACGCGCTCCGTCTGAGTCTCGCAACCGCAGCCCTCGTTGGCGATCCGCTACCCGACCTGCTCTGGGGTGACCAGGAGGCGTTGGCTGGCTTGATTGTCGATCGTCGTATCCAGTCGCTTCCAGACAGCCTCATCCCCGATGATACGCTCCCAGCACTCCTGACGTCCGCGACCACGGAGGGTCAGATCTGGGGGCTACCAGTTACTGCCGGTGGCACCCTCCTCCTCCTCTACAATCAGGAGTTCGTTGCTGAACCACCGACCACGAGTGATGCGTTCATCATGAGCGCACAGGCTGAGTCGACACCGGAAGTTGCCGGCCTGGTCATGGGGTGGAACGAGACCTACTGGACGCTACCCTGGCTCTACGCGTTTGGAGGTGCGCCGACCACCCCTGACGGTCAGACGATCACCCTCGACACCCCCGTGATGACCCCAACCCTCAGCCTGTTACGCGAACTCTACCGCGCCGCACCGAAAAATGGGGATAGCTACGCGCGTGGGCAGCGCCTCTTTACCCAGGGCTACGCCAGCTTCGCGATCGACGGTGATTGGGCGATCGAGCGCTATCGAACCTTCAGTGACACCCTCACCCTGGGCATTGCACCACTGCCCGTGGTCACGGCAACGGGCCGTCCAGCAATCCCACCCCTGCGTGGGAACTACCTGATGGTGAGCAGTGAACTGCGTGGTACGGCGCGGGAGCGTGCACTGGCCTTTGCCGAGGCCATGACCGATCCAGCGCACCAGGCGCGCCTTGCTCAGGCCGGTCGGCGGTTGCCAGCAACTGTACGCGCACAGCAACTGCTCGACCTCGATGCTGACCCAGTGATGGCCATTGCCGCAGCCACCGCAGCCAAGGCCCCGGGGCTACCACCAACCCCAGCCGCTCGCTGCGCCCTCTACGGCATGGCCGTCTGGTTACCAAGCGTATTGCGTGACGACCTGAAGGTGGCGGAAGCCCCCTTGCGCATGCAGCGCGAAGCTGAGGCGTGTCTGAGTCGTCAGGAGTAGCGTAGCCCTGGCATAACTCAGACCCTTACCAAACCCTTACAAGACCCTCACACGAGTCTTACCTTCGCGCAGTAAGATACTCCTCGGAATAGCGCGTGTGCCAAACAGGATAAGCGATCTGAGGAGCAAGAACGATGACAACTACCGCACAAGAGAGTGCTGTAACCTCTTTTACCCCAGCCGAGCTCTACCAGCGCATTCTGCACAATCTGCCTACCTTTATTCTCGACGTACGCAACGAGGAAGAGGCAGGACGCAGCCCGATCGAAGGCCACAAGCAGCTGACGAGCATCAACATTCCCTACTTCGCCTTCCTTGAAGATGAGGATGGCTGTGCCGCCCAACTACCACCGGAGCGCGAGATCCTGGTCGTTTGTGCCAAAGAGGGCTCCTCACACTACGTTGCCACACTCCTTGCCGAACGGGGCTACACCACTCGCTACCTCGAGGGTGGCTACCTCAGCTATGGCAACTTCTACGACCTCCGTGATGTCGTCAACGCTACCTGGGGCCGTATCGTCCAGATCGCCCGACCTGCCCGTGGCGACCTCAGCTTCGCTATCCTGAGTGGTGGCAAGGCAGCCCTGATCGACCCGCTGCGCCATACGCATATCTATACTGACCTCATCGCTCAGGCGGGTGCTCAGCTTACCCATATCTTTGACACCCATGTCCACGCCGACCATATTAGTGGTGGGCCTGCGCTAGCACAGGAGACGGGGGCAACCTACTACGTCCATGCCTACGATGCCATTCACCCGATCGATATGCTGCCCGCACGCATCGACTATACACACACGCAGGAGGGTGATCGGTTCCAGATTGGTGAAGTGACGGTAACCACCCGCTGGTTCCCCGGCCATACGCTGGGACAGGTCAACTACCGCGTTGATGCGCCCGACGGCACGAGTGCGCTCTTCACCGGCGACGGGATCTTCTTGCGCTCGTTTGGTCGCCCTGATCTGGGAGGAAAGGGTGAAGCCTGGACCCCCATCCTCTACCGCTCCCTCACCGAGCGCCTGCCCACGATGGTTGATGATACAACCCTCATCCTTCCGGCCCACTTCAGTACCCTCGACGAGGGTGGTAGCACTGGTATCTTCGCGGCTACGTACGCTGAGGTGAAGGCGGGGAATGATGCCCTGCACGCTCGTAGCGAGGCTGAGTTCACTAGCTACGTCCTCGAGCACCTACCCGTCTTTCCGGCCGAGTATGTGGAGATCAAGCGCGTCAATATTGGCCTTTCCACCCCCTGTGACGGTCAAGCTAACGAACTCGAGCTCGGCAAAAATATCTGCGCCTTGGCGAAGTAGAACCTCTTGATCGAGCGCGCTAAGCGGACCAGGTAAAGCCACCCACCAATTACTACACCAGAAGAGGAGAAGCATCGTATGTCAGACATATTCGACCAGACCCTTGACGTGAAGGGCGCCAAGTGCCCAATGCCCCTCGTGAAGAGCCGCAAAGCCATGGCCGATCTTGCCGTGGGCC
>CAIWUD010000015.1 GCA_903915775.1 uncultured Chloroflexota bacterium
CCCATTATCATCGACACTCTCAGCCACGAGATGGGCTACTACCGTATCCCAAGCTACATGGCGCAGAGGGGTGACTTGACCTACCAGATCCCGTTGCGCGCCTTCCTCTCGATCGAGCACTGGGTACACGTCTTCATGGCCAATATCCTGATGGGCGTCTTCAGCCTAGCCGCGGAACAAGACGTGCGCATGGACAAGGCGCGCCTCCAGAATCTACGCCACTGGAGTCGCGAAGATTGGACAGCGTTCCCCAAGAAACTTGCCTTTGCCCTTGCAACACTCCGCCAACGTCTGAACCCCTTCAGAGAGCCATGGCGCAACCACTTCCTGGCCTCACCAGCGCTCGTCAAAGTGGGGAAGCAGTGCTCCATTGACCCATCCGCTACCATCCATGGCCCCACGGTGATTGGTGACAATGTCTACATCGGGCCGGGGGTGGTGATTGCGAATAGCCTGATCGGGAACAATGTCAACATTATGCAGGGGAGTCAGATCATGCTCAGCGTCGTCAGTGACCGCTGCTTTCTCCCCTTTAACGCTGGCCTCTTCATGAGCAGCCTAATGGAGAATAGTATGGTCGCCCAGAACGCCACGCTCCAACTGAGTGTGGTGGGGCGAAACAGTTTTATTGGTGCCAACAGCTGCTTCACCGACTTCAACCTCCAGGGTGAAGCGATCAAGGTGTTGCACCGTGGCCAACTCGTCCCCGTCAACCTCCCTATTCTTGGCTCGGCAGTTGGGCACCATGTGAAGATCGGCAGTGGTTTTGTGATCTATCCGGGACGATTGATTGAGTCCCATTCAACACTTATTTTTTGTGATGAGGAGGGTGTTATTCGCCATACGGTTGCAGGTCATGACCGTGAAGCTAGCGATCCCGTGCGCGGTGAGCCTCGGCGGATCGTCTACCACTGGCCGCACATCGATACGGAGGAAGGGCTATGAGTAAAGAGCGTATTCTCGTGGTGGAAGATCAGCCAGATATTGCCAGTCTGCTCAAAATCTATTTTACTGCCCATGGGTATGAGGTAGCCACTGCCCTGAGCGGTACCCAGGCCCTCGCTATCTGCAGCAAGACCCCACCGAGTCTGGCCCTCCTCGATGTGAACCTACCCGATATGGAGGGGTATGAGATTGGGCGTACCCTGCGGGCGCAGCCGCAGACGCGCCACATTCCGATCATCTTCCTGACCGCCCGGGGCGAGCGGCGCGATCGTCTCATCGGGCTCGGCGAGGTAGCGGCACAGTACTACATTGTGAAGCCCTTTGACATCGAAGAGGTCTACACCATTGTCAAGAATCAGCTTGCCGAGACCCAGCGTAAGAATCAGCTCCACCCGGTAACGAACCTGCCCACGTCCGACCTGATCAGTGCGCAGCTACGCGCGTTGCTGACCACCGAGCGTTGGGCCATTGCCCTGCTCCATATCCAAGCGTTCGACAGCTTCACCCAGAGCTACGGGGCGTTGGCGGGAGAGGATGTCTTACGTTTCACCGCGCTTCTGCTCCGTGAAGCGGTCGAGCAACTCGGTGATCCTGAGGTCTTTATTGGCCAGATGGTTGTCGGACCAGATCTCTGTATGACCGCGAGCCCGACCCAGATGCAGCCGATCCTCGAACAGTTGGCGGCACGTTTTGATGCCGAGATCGGGCTCCACTACGACTTTCGGCACCGCCAGCAGGGATTCATCGACCGAACCGACGAGCAGGGTCATACGTCCGAACTGCCCCTGATGTCACTCTCAATCGGGGTACTCACCCATATGGATGGACCCTTCGCAGATATTCGCGAGTTAAACGCAGCTGCTGAGGAGGTCCGGCGGTATGCCCAGACGCAGCGAGGACGGAGCGTGGTTGCCTACGGACTCCCCCACATGATCTAGATGATCAGCATGCCCACCTTGCGACCAAGCGACGGCTGGAGGCTTTTCGCTGAACTAGCCCAACTCAGCCAACGACAGGCGGCACTGCGCGACGCTGCACAGTGTGCCCAGCTGCTCGCCGAACTGCTCGCTCAGCATGCCCCCACCCGTGCCGGTCGTATTGAGCTGATCACTGCTGGACGGATAGTAGCGGTCGCTGCATGGGGCGAGCAGCCGCGGGCTGTTCCGCCCGCAATCTCGTTGATCGCTGATGGGAGCCTCCTTGGTCGGCTCTATCTGAGCAGCGGGCGAGAGCTCGACAACGGCTTCACGATGGCTCTGGTTGCCCAACTGAGCCTCTTGCTCCTACTGCGGCAGCGGCAGCGTATCAGCTGGATTCGTGGTCGCTATCGCACGCCGCGGCAGAAGCAGCGTCAACTCCTTAGGCGTGTGTCGAATCAGGCGCAGACGCTACTCCAGCCATCCAGCCCCAACGTGTATCGTGCCCAGCGTATCAGTGAACTTGCCAGCATCAACCTCCTCCTTGAGCAGCGCGTACGTGAACGTACTGCCGAAGTAGAGCATGCCAACCAACAGTTGGCGCATGAGAAGGAGCGCCTAGAGTTCGTCCACACGATGACCCTGGAGTTGACAACACAGCTCGACCTGGAGGTCATTTTGCGCCAGGCGCTCGCCCTGATCTCAACACACCTGGCCGTTGATCGGGGGGTTATTCTGTTACGCGATCCCCAGCACGGACGACTCCAGCGTCGTGCTCTGCTCAGCGAACGGGGTGTAGCATACTCGGCCAATCTGCCGGCAAGCCCTGCAGAGGAGCGGTGGGCCGACTGGATCGCCCAACACCAGGCACCACTCCAAGTGGGCGATCTCCAGCAGGATGATCGCTGGATGCTCCTGCCCGACTCTGCCGACGATGTGCGTTCCGTAGCTGCAGTCCCACTCCACACTAGTGATACGACCCTGGGCATACTGCTACTCACCAGCAACCAGGTGAGCTACTTCCATGATACGCAGATGAACCTGCTCAGTACGCTTGCCCGTGTGCTTGTAGCAGCGGTGATCAATGCACAGCTCTACACCTTCATCAACGACCTGGCTGGGACCAACGCAGCCCTGCTCGCAGAGCAGCGTGAAGAGAGTTCGAAGAGTGCAGCGGTTCTGAGCTCACTCAGTGAGGGGGTGATCGTCTTCGACACCCGTCGGCAGATTACGCTCTGCAACCCGGCCTCGGTAGAGCTCCTGAACATCCCGTCCGAGGCGATTCTGGGTCAATCGTTAGATCTCCTCACTTGCATGGACGACCAACCAGAGCGGATGCAGAGCTACCGCACGATCCACGCACAGCTCGTAGATGGGCTCACGCAGGTTCAGCAGAGTCGACAGATCCATACGACACAGCTCGATCTGAGTGACCCAGCCCGGGTGATTGCACTCAGCCTAGCACCAGTGATTGGGCCTGATGGTGAGCGTTACGGTGATGTAGCCGTCTTACGGGATATCACGCGAGAGATCGAGGCTGACCAGGCAAAACGCCAATTCATCGCCGATGTGAGTCACGAACTCCGTACACCGTTAACCGTGATCAAGGGCTATCTCGACATCCTCCTCCTAAACAGGAGCACCAACCTAGCAGAAGAGCAGCTACATTATCTCCAGATCATCAAACAACATACGCAGCGGCTTCGTTCTTTGATCGAGGATATTCTCGAATTCTCGCGGCCCGAGACGAGCAAGCAGTTGAGCCTGGCCCCAGTGGCGATCCAGAGCGTGATTCACGACGTGGTACTGGCACTACAGCTAGAGGCTGAGCGCAAGCAGTTACGGGTAGAAGTCGATATACCGGAGAGCATCCCGCTGCTGATGCTCGATCAGCGCCGGATCAGCCAGGTCATGCTCAACCTGGTCTCAAACGCCGTCAAGTACACCTTCGATCGCGGAACAATCCAGCTACGGGCCTTCCTCAACCCGGCCCAGATGCTCCAGGTGGAGGTTAAGGATAACGGAGTCGGATTGAGCAGTGAGCAGTGCCGTAAACTGTTCCAACCCTTCTACCGAGCAGACAACCCACTCCGTGAGCGGGCAGGTGGTACCGGGTTAGGCCTTGCGATTGCCCGTCAAATTGTGGAGCAGCATGGTGGTGAATTGTGGGTCGAGAGCGAGCAGGGGCGGGGCAGTACCTTTGGTTTTATGCTCCCTCTGCAGCAACCCGATAGGAACCGATCATGAGCGCACTTCATCTTGAGCAGCGGCTCGTCCACTACGAGGCTCTTGGCCGTGGTCAGCCGATCATCTTCCTGCACAGTTGGTTGGGATCGTGGCGCTACTGGATACCCACAATGGAACTGGCTGCGGAGCGCTACCGCACCTACGCCCTCGACTTCTGGGGCTTTGGTGAGAGTGATCGCGCAGCGAACGACGGTACGATCAGTGGGTATGTACGCATGCTCTATGCGTTTATGGATGCGATGGGGATCAGCACGGCAAACCTCGTTGGCCATGGGCTGGGTGGAGCCGTTGCCATCCAGGCGGCCTATGGACAGCCCTCGCGCTTTCTGAAGGTGATGACCGTAGCTACACCCCTGTATGGCCATGTCCTCACCAGCCACTTGCAACCCAGTCGCTTTGCCCGCCTGTTGGGCATGCGTAGCCCTACAAACGTCTGGCCGCGCCTGATCCGTACCATTCCGATCGCCAATCCGGACGTACAGCAGGAGCTCTACGCCAACGCGGCAACCTTGAGTGAGCAACTCCTTGCAACGCTACAGACCTCGCTCCTGGCCACCGATCTGCGTCCGGCGCTCCTGGGGCTACGGCTACCGCTCCTCGCCGTCTACGGCTCAGCGGATCGCATCGTTGCGGCTCGACACGCCACGCTGCTGAACCAACTCCAAGAGACACCCGTGCAACTCCTGGTGCTACCAAAGGCGAATCACTTCCCCTTCTTAGAGCAGACGAACCTCTTTACCCGCCTCCTGCTCGACTTCCTCCAAGCGCCGGGCCTCCCGGTGACCATTAAAGCGGAGTGGCGTCGCCGCGTCAGCCAGGCGGAGTATCTCTAGTATGACCGGCGCTCACGGCGACTGGTAGGGAAGACGCGCCGCTGGGTCGCCGAGCAGGGCGTAGTTCCGTGCATCGTTACGCGCCACCCAGAGTCGGGCGAGGTCGAGTGGGTCAACGCGCTTTCCAAACATGACCTCCTCCAGTTCGGCGGTGAGCTGCATGGCGCGTTGGCCCTGGATCATGTTGAACTGATCGGTGGCGTCACCGGCGGGTCGACCGAGCAGGAGCCGACCGAGCAGATCTTCAAAGGGCTGGGACTGGGCCCGTGCACCGTCAGTACCGCTGAACGAGTAGGTCCAGGCACGCTCGACGTGGCCAATCACCCCGAGCGCACCATGGACGAGGAGTTGCTGGGGCAGCTGCGCGATGAGGGGAAAGGGGGCAATCCGTGGCCGGGTGCGATCTTCATCAAAGATGAACTCGTCGTAATCGGGGCAGCCAAGCCCATAGCAGGCGAAGAGGAGGGCGAAGCTCCCTTCAACCCGTGGGCCGCCAGTGAGCCTGGCGAGATCGTCACCGGCAAACCAGTGTTCACGGCGCACATTACCGACGCCACTCCAATCCTGGAGTACCAGACTGCCCTGTTGAGCGACGAGGCGTGGATCACCGAGTGGCAAGCCAAGCCCATGGCTGGCAGTGAAGAGAATGGCTGGCGGTCGCCCATCATCGGAGCCGCGGAGCAGCTGTTCCACATTCGTGCGCGTAGCATCTGCAGCCTTGAAGAGGCGATGGGTAAAGCCGTAGCGCTGCGGGAGACCAGTGCTACTCCAATCGACAAGGGGTTGCACCAGCTCATCGGCGCTACGGATCGTCGCCTGGTCGAGATCGTGGCGTGTAGCAAGATAGACGATCTCTTTGCGCAGGCGGGCAGCGGCATCGGTACGCTGCTCGGTCGCCACGAGCTGCTCGGCGTAGCTAGTATAATCCTGCAGCCGATGCTGTCCTGCCTCATCATGGAAGCAGAGCCTACCGACACCCCAGAAGAGGTCGAGTTCGTACTGAAAGGTGAGCGGGATGTAGGCCTGATCGGTAGCGTGGAGTGGGCCAGGGCGTCCGAGGAGGAGCAGGTAAAATGGCACGCCACGGTTCGGATCGACGGGCCCGTGGCTGATGCCATGGCGCGACAGCCAGGTGCCGGAGCGCTCACCGGGGCGGTAGATCAACACAGGCGGTACGCTACCCCAATGTTCGCGTCGGAGCGTGAGCGTTCCGTTGTTCGTATGGCGGTAGTACCACTCACCGGCACGTTCACCAGCACGAACATCCAGTGGGGGCAGGTTGAGGCCCATCTGGTGGGCACGGTGGGCGATCAGGGGCCAGATCGCGTGGAGTAGGGCGGCGTCATCGGTCGCATTGATCACCACAGCCCAGCGCGCCTCGGCGATCTTGGTCTGATCAATGCCTGCAACCGTGCCAGCCGTGGCCTCGGTGGTGGAGTGAATCTTGGCCCGGTAGAGATTCTGGCGCTCCTTGGGCTCCAGACTCAGCCGATCCTGGGCGAGGCGGGCGGCACTGGCTGCATCAATCTGTAGGAGTGGCTGGCCATCAGGCGAGATACCATTTGGGTAGAGCTGCTCTGCCGCAGGGCCGGCACTACCACTCAGCCGAACCAGTGGCCCCGATGCCGTCTGGTTCGTCGCGGTAGGCTCTGCGGGAGGGGGCACAACCGCCGGAGGAGTCGCCGCGACGAGGGTGGCCAGGCGGTCGACCAGGGCACCCAGACGGGTGTGCAATGCGCTGGCTTCGGCGTAGAGCGCCGCCAGTTCACTCTGGGCGCCACCGAGCTCCTCCCTGGAGCCCACGTCGCCTGGTCGTGAGGGTGCAGCAGCCACGGACTCAAGCGCAATGGCCGCCAGAGCCTGTTCTGCAATCAGGCGGTAGGGCAGATGGGCGTAGCCAGGGCCGTCACGATTCTCCCGTGCCCAGTCACTCCCCCAGGAGTTGCGCACGATAAAGTAGCCGCCCCCGGGTGCCGAGGGCTCGTCACGGTAGCCCACCAGACACATCGCATGGCCGCCGCCCTTCTGCTCGCCGGGTAGGGGGGTGCGCAGCCGGCCAAGGGTAGCCCCCTGCCAGGAACCTGTCCAGTGCTCCCAGATCGGCAACCCGATCAACAGCGGATGGCCAGCAGCCAGGGCCACCTTAAGGGCGGGCAGACTCGTTGCGGGCAGGCGCTGAAAGGCCCCCGCTCGGCGTAGTGGAGCCTCGGCGCGGGCGGGATCTGGTGGTGGCCCATGGCCAGGGTTACGATGATCAACCGGGGCCGGGGCGTAGGGCCAGGTCTGCCCGCGACAGATCCCGGTCTGGGTCAGCACCTGGACCGCCTTGAGCGGATCGGTGCCTACATCACCGGGAAAGCCATCAACCTCTTTGCAGGCCCAGTAGAGGAACTGCTCGGAGAGTTCGGTTGGATCACGACTGAGAATCTGGAAAGCGGCCGCCAAGCTGAAGGCAACACAGCTGTTGCGAGCACCTTGACTACGTGGTGCCGGCAGCGTAAAGAGTGGCTCCACGGCTGCGGGTAGGTTGGTGGGTGGCGCAAAGGACGCCGCATCGAGATCTTGGTACTGATCGAGCAGCAGGCCCGTGCCCAACTCCTGCGCGACGGGTAGATCGAACGGGAGTTGATCGGGTAGGAGCGTCAGGGCCTGACTGATGATCGGTGCGAGATCAGCATCGGTGATGCCGAGGGCGATCGCCAGAGCGGTACGCCCACTCCCGTACTGCTGGTTTGCGGCACGGGCCGTGGCCACAAACTCCTCAACGCTCGTAATCCAGTAGGTATCGGCTAACTTGGTGCGAAGCGGTGCGGCAAGTAGAGTGAGTTGATCGATAGGTGTCAGGCTACGCATAGCGCATCATCCCTTGCTACCTTGGACGGCGGCACAACAGGCACTCGGCTACGAAGCACTATCTGAGCACCTTACAAGCTGCTGATCATTATACTGTCGTGATTGCACCTGTACGCTCATAATTCACGACAATGATGCCGGTCGGGGTAACCTTGCTCTCAGTCACCTTGAACGCCGCAGGGATCGTGCCATCAGCAAATAACCGCTTCCCCTCCCCCAACGTTAGGGGATAGATCATCAGCCAGAACGTATCGACCAACTCATGCTTGATAAGTGTCTGAATGAGATTGCCACTTCCCCAAACATGCAAATCCGGGCCTTGTTGTTGCTTGATAGTGGCAACTTTTTCTACAATATCTCCACTTAAGAACACGGATGGCTGCCAGTTGCTAGAAGTTCTGGTATTGGACGCGACGTATTTGGTTGCCCGGTTGACATTAGGCCAGATAGCTGCATGTTGAGGCCAGTATGGCTCCCAAATCTCAAACGTTGTGCGCCCTAACAACAGGTCGAACGGTGAGTTCATTTGCTTTCGCAGAAGTGTTTCAAGCATCTCATCGGAATAAGAACTGATCCACCCGCCATGAGCAAAACCGCCACTGGTATCTTCTTCTGGTCCGCCTGGGGCTTGTATGATGCCATCCAGGGAAATATGTTCAAGCACAATGATGCTTCTCATGACAGGGTTCCTTTTGCTGGGCGGCACGGCATCTCAAATAGATTCTTGACTACGAAGCCGAGGCTGATGGGCGACGAGTTACACCCGATTGAGCCAACGCACACGGGTAATAGAGACGCTGTACCGTGATCTGTTTAGAGGTCTAAAACGAGCCGAATTCCCTGATCCATGTCTTCAAGTATGTGACGCGAGACCTGTTCGACGAGATCGTCGAGCACGCCTTTATCTAGCGTTACAAGTTATGAGACATTGATGACCGAATCACGCGGTAAACCCGACTCTGTTGCTGGCAAAACAACATTGCCCGGCGCCGCACCAAGCCGGAGGTTGCTCGTGATCGCGGCAACGATCACCGTGGCGATCCGACTTGCTGTGAAGCTATCAGCTTGTACAATCACGACCGGCCGCCGATAGAAGGTCGACGAGCCGTGAGGGTTGGGTAAGTTTGCCCACCAGATCTCACCGCGTTGCATCACCACTCCTCAGGCCCGAGTACCTGGGCCTGTGCCGCCTGCAGGCCGGAATCAAGGGCGCTTTCCTCATCTTCATACACCGCATTCAGTGCTGCCGTGATCGCTTGGGCACGGTGAGTCTGCAAATACCAGGTCAGCGCACGGGCGTATAACTCGCTGCGCGACAAGCCACGAGCGTGGGCAAACTGTTCGGCTTCCGCAAAGAGTGGATCGGGAAGAGAAACGGCTGTTTTCATGATCCGCAGTATAACCAGAGTTATACCGGTATGTCAATGGTTTTGCGCTCAGGATCAACTGCCGGCGCCTTACACGCCCCTCCGGAGCAACTTCACGCTTGAGGACGACAATCGATCATGCGCACAGTGACTCCTCGATACGGCGCGCTCTGGCGTTGATGAAGTTGATCGTGCTTTCCTGGTACTGCAGGTACTGCTCAGTGCTTTGCGGCAATGGACTGTCCTCGAAGCATCTGTATGGAAGATGGAACTTGATGGAGGAGTAGTCTGCAGCAACTACGTCTTGAAATAGAAAGAAATCAACGTAGCCTCTGAAGTTGCCG
>CAIWUD010000016.1 GCA_903915775.1 uncultured Chloroflexota bacterium
ATTGCGGCTGACGCCAACATGTGGGCATCGGCGCGTTTCCTTGTGTTGCCTGTACTCACCCTCACCCTAGGGTCACTCGCCCATATTGCGCGCCATGCGCGCGGTAGCATCATCGAGGTGATGGAGCGTGACTATATACTCACTGCCAAGAGCAAAGGTCTGCGCCACTCAACCGTTATTCTACGCCATGCGCTGCGCAATGCGCTCCTCCCCACAATCAGCGTCATTGCCCTCAATGTAGGCTGGTTACTGAGTGGCGCCGTGCTTGTCGAGAGCATCTTTGCCTATCCCGGCATGGGGCGGCTCATGATCCAGGCGATCAACACACGCGATATTCCCCTGCTACAAGCAGTGATTCTCGTGGCTGCCACGATCTACGCGTTAGCGAATTTAGGTGCTGATCTCATATATATCTGGATCAACCCCAAAATTCGCTACTCTTGACCACCAACGTTAGCTGAGGCTCCACAGATTGGAACCTTAGCCGTTGTCCATTTTTACCTGTTCGTGACACCCTTCGGAGGGATCTTAGCCCACACACCCTCATTTGATGACGGAGTAATTCACGACCTATTCACGTTCAACTCACGCTTGGACTGTAGACTGAGCAGGTAGGTGTTACGAAACAGGACGTCACGGGGCAGGAAATAAGCGAACGGCGAGTACCATGATTCTCTCAAATACTCCACCCATCCAGTCGCTCATACGCATGGCGACATCCTTGGTAAAAAGCCAGTATATGCGCAGCGCTCTCTGGGAGAAAAACCGGTCGCTCGTCGAACTACTGGCGGCGCCGCAACGGAACAGCATAAGCGGAGCAAGTCTCCAAGAACGCCGCTGGTCTGACGTTGCACACTTCTGCCTGGTGTTAGATGACAAGTATCAGCGCGTAATCAAGCGCTATGTTGATCCGCTCTTTGGTGCTAACCGTCTGCAACAACTCCAAGAAATAGCAGGTGATGAAACTCGAACTATTGCCATCTCCGGTGATGAGAAGACGCTGAATCGGGGCATTGGTGCTGCCATGATCATGCTTGGTACGGCACTAGTTGCCGGAAAGGCAGTCGTGCCAATTGCGTTGATCTATCTCCCACTCGCTGTGTATACATCGTGGGTTCCCCTTCAGCACGGGTACCGCGCCCTGTTCCATGAACGGCAGCTGAAGATGTCCGTTCTGGCATCTATCGGTATCATAGGAACTTGGGTAGGTGGTTTCTATGTTGTTGGTGCATTAGATCTGATTATTTTCTTTACGGCTGAGAAACTCATATTCATTTCACAAGACCGATCGCGTGAGAAGCTGATCAACATCTTTGGTCAGCAGCCACGTTCCGTGTGGATAGTGGCAGATGGTACTGAGATCCAAGTTCCGTTTGAGCAACTCCAGATCGGAGATACCGTAGTCATTGGTGCCGGCCAGATGATCCCGGTAGATGGCACTATTCAGCACGGACATGCTCTTATCGATCAACATCGTCTGACTGGCGAGTCACAGCCAGTTGAAAAAGCAGCGGGCGATCGTGTACTTGCGGCAACCATCGTCCTCGCTGGAAAGATCTATGTCGAGGTAGAGACGTCAGGGGATAGTACGATTGCCGCACAGCTTGGAGCGATTCTCAATAGTACGGCTAGTTACCAGATGTCGATCGACTCTAAGGCGTTACAGTTGGCCAACGCATCAGTAGCCCCCACCCTCGCTGCTGCAGGACTGGCCTGGCTGTGGGTAGGGTTTGAGGGCGCTGTAGCCACGACGAGCGCGACGTTCGGCTTCAATGTGCGGCTGACCGGCCCGATCGCCATGTTGAACTACCTCAATGTGGCCTCTCAACAGGGTATTCTGATCAAAGATGGACGTTCACTCGAGTTGCTTCATCAGATTGATACGGTCATCTTTGATAAGACCGGCACACTGACCGTAGAACAACCTCATGTGTCTCGCATCCATCTCTTCGGCCACCTAGACGAAGCAACCCTACTAGCATACGCCGCCGCTGCTGAAGATCGGCAAACCCATCCAATTGCGCGTGCTATTGTGGACGCTGCCCAGGCGCGTGGGCTGCAATTGCCGGTGATTAGCGGTGCGCGCTATGAAGTTGGCTATGGTATCAACGTCGAGATAGATCAGCGAATGGTGCGCGTGGGGAGCGAGCGCTTCATGGTGCTGGAGCAGATCGAGCTACCGCATGCGTTGCATGGGATCCAGGTTGCGTGTCACGATCGCGGCCATTCGCTCGTGTTGGTTGCTATCGACAATGAGGTAGTTGGCGCGATTGAGCTGGAGCCAACTATTCGCCCCGAGGCCCGAAGCGTCATACAGGCACTCCGCAAACGGAATGTCGAGATCTACGTTATCTCTGGCGATCACGAGGAACCAACACGGGCGCTGGCCAACGCCTTAGGCATCGACTCCTACTTTGCCAATGTCCTGCCTGAGGATAAGGCGAAGCATGTCGAGCGCTTGCAAAGTTTGGGGCGCAACGTCTGTTTCGTTGGTGATGGTATCAACGACTCCATTGCACTCAAAAAAGCTCAGGTCTCGGTTTCGCTGCGCGGTGCAACCAGCGTCGCAACAGATACGGCCCAAGTTGTGCTGATGGGCGCAACCCTCGAGCAACTACCAAAGCTCTTTACCCTGTCCAGACAGTTTGACACGAACATGAAGGTCGGTTTGGCCGCGAGTATCCTTCCCTGTTTCTGCATCATAGGCGGGGTGTTTATCGTTCATCTGAGTCTCTTGGGGTCAGTGCTTATCTATAACGCAGGTCTACTGGCCGGCATTGGGGTGGCCATGATGCCACTACTCCAGAGTCGTGCTGATAGTTGAGGCCGGCTGCAAGCCAGCCTGAGGGTCTTACACTAGATATGGGCCAATCTAACAGGAGAGTTTCGTGAAAGCGCACATCGACCGACGTACGTTCCTACGACTCGCGGGGGGCGTGGTGGCTACGGTTCCCGCGATGCTTGTGGTGGGTTGCGGGAACACCACACAGACGACCCCAACCAAGGCTGCGGATGAACCACAGCGGGGCGGCAC